>JBEVKW010000314.1:0-14700 GCA_040509495.1 Chitinophagaceae bacterium
TTGACTCGGATTACCTGGTAAGTTCGGGATCAAAAAGAGAAGGATCACAGAACAGGCCGCCAGACCTGTATCAGTTCAATAAAGAACTTAAACCAAATAAATTTCAAATAAATATTGACCTATCATGAAAGTATCACCTATCATTCTGAAAGATGGTTATAAAGTTGGCCACAAATTCCAGTACCCTGAAGGAACAACACTGGTTTATTCTAACCTCACCCCACGTAAAGCAAGAAACCCGGAAGTAAACGAAATCGTCTTTTTTGGTCTGCAATATTTCATAAAAGAATACCTGATAAAACAATTTGACGAATTTTTCTTCAAACAACCAAAAGAAACAGTTATAAAAGCATATGCGAGACGGCTCGACAATTATCTTGGTAAAGACAGTATTTCTTATGATCATATCGAACAACTGCACGATCTCGGATATCTTCCGCTGGAGATAAAGGCGTTACCAGAAGGTAGCCTTGTGCCGATGCGCGTACCGATCTTTACGATCAGAAATACGAAGCCTGAATTCTTTTGGGTAACAAACATGCTGGAAACGGTGTTGAGTGCCATTATCTGGAAACCCTGCACATCTGCCACCACCGCGTTCCAGTATCTGAGGACGTTCACTAAATATGCGAATGAAACTGTCGGAGAAGACAAGAGCTTTATTCCCTGGCAGGGACATGACTTTTCATTCAGAGGCATGAGTGGCATAGAAGATGCAGTAATGAGTGGCGCAGGCCATCTGCTTTCTTTTGCAGGCACAGATACCATTCCTGCAATAGATTTCCTGGAGCAATACTACAATGCCGATTGTGAAAAGGAACTGGTTGGAGGTTCTGTTCCCGCCACCGAACACAGCGTGATGTGCATGGGTACGCAGGGTGATGAGATCAATACATTTGATCGCTTGATCACTAAAGTATATCCGGCAGGTATCGTATCTATTGTAAGTGATACATGGGATTTCTGGCAGGTGATCACAGAGTTCCTGCCCGAACTAGAAGAAAAGATCCTCGCAAGAAATGGTAAAGTGGTGATCCGCCCTGACAGCGGCGATCCTGTAAAGATCATTATTGGTGACAAAGATGCTAAACCAGGAACACCTGAATTCAAAGGAGCGATCGAATGCATGTGGGAAACGTTTGGCGGAACGATCACCGAAAAAGGATTCAAGCTACTGGACGGTCATATCGGCCTGATCTATGGTGACAGCATCACTACCGAAAGACAGGAAGCCATTCTTGCGGGATTAAAAGCAAAAGGCTTCGCAAGTTATAACGTGGTACTCGGCATCGGATCATTCACCTATGAATATGTAACACGCGATACCTTCGGTTTTGCAATGAAAGCAACCTATGGCGAAGTGAACGGCGAAGGCCGTGATATATTCAAAGACCCCAAAACAGATGACGGCACCAAAAAATCTGCAAAGGGTTTGATGCAGGTGTATCGGGACAAAAATGGGAAACTGGCATTGAAAGACCAATGTACCTGGGAAGAAGAAGCCCAGGGAGAATTGAAAACCGTATTTAAAGATGGACGTTTAATAGTTGACCTGACACTTGACGAAATACGGAAAAAAGTAAAAGAACAATTGTAACATGAATACGAATAGTGCGCTAACTAACCAAAAGGAGCGCGAAACCGCCGTTTTAAATATTGAAACGGGAAACTATGAAAAGATAGCTGACTCACTTCCTGGGTCGGGGCAACATATAGTTGCCCTTAATGAAATGAAATATAATCACGAATGGCTGTCAAAGACCCTTGAATCAGGACAGGAGGTCAAGTTCCTCTTTTTCTGGGGACATCAGCCATCCGCTAGCGGCAGGCTCACAAAAAACTGCTTCAGCCAATGGTGGGAATCTCCTTTTGAAATTGAGGGGACCTTATATCCCACCGCTGAACATTGGATGATGGCAGGAAAAGCACGTATATTCAATGATCAAATAGCACTGCACAAAATAGTACATGCACGCACCGCTGCGGAGGCTAAAAAATTGGGAAGAGAAGTTGCCGGCTTTGATCCCTTAAAATGGGATGAAGAAAAATATTCACTTGTTGTAAAAGGCAATCTGGGAAAATTCTCTTCCAATGATTCGCTGAAAAGCTTTCTTCTCAGCACTGGTAACGCTGTGATTGTAGAGGCTAGTCCGGTTGACAACGTTTGGGGAATTGGCTTGGCGGCAGATCATCCTGACGCATTGGATCCCTCGCTGTGGAAAGGTGAAAACCTGTTGGGATATGCATTGATGGAAGTGAGAGATGTATTGAAGTAAAACAGATAAATCATGAGCAGAACGATCGCTATAGGAGACATACACGGTGGCCTGAAAGCACTTCAGCAGGTTATTGATCTTATCAAACCAACGGAAGAAGATCTGCTGATCTTTCTCGGTGACTATATTGATGGCTGGTCTCAGTCGGCACAGGTCATCGACTACCTGATCGATCTTTCAAAAAGGCAATTCTGCCTTTTCATAAAAGGTAATCATGATGTGTGGTGCGAAGCCTGGCTTTCTTATGAACGGCTGGATAAGGACTGGATAAATAACGGAAATGGTCAGCTCACGATCGATTCTTATAAGGATCACTCCCCTGAAGAGAGAGAGCAGCATGCAGTATTCTTTAATAGCATGCGGCTATATTATGTAGACGAGCACAACAGACTTTTTATTCATGCCGGATTTACATCGATGCACGGGCCTGAGAAGGAAAAGTCAACATACAGCCTGATGAATGACCGTACATTGTGGGAAACAGCCTTAGCCATGGATAAGAATCTTGATCAGGAAAGCAAATTGTATCCACGGAGATTGAAGCTTTTTGAAGAGATCTTTATCGGTCATACGCCCACGGTCAAGTATGATATAACAAAACCCATGCATTACGCAAATGTCTGGAATATCGATACAGGGGCCGCTTTTTCAGGGCCTGTAACCGCTATTGATGTGGACTCAAAAGAATACTGGCAAAGCGATATTGTTCAATCACTTTATCCCAATGAAAAAGGGAAGACAAAACAGAAAACATGAAAACATTCAACCTGATCAATCCTGAACGGTCTGACTTCCGGTTCAACATAATGACGTTTCCAGATAGTCAGCCGCACATAAAGATCGATACGGCAAGTGCAAATGTGCTTGATAGGTCAGAACCCGTCCGCATCCTCACCCGCATTTCAAATGCAAACGATCTTCTCCTCGCCTTATTTGTGAAGAACACGATGGATTACTGGGAGTTCGAAAAAGTGGAGTTGCACGTCTCTTATCTTCTCGCCGCTCGTATGGACCGGGTGATGCTGGATGGAGAACCGTTCTCTCTCAAGGTGATGGCAGCAATGATCAACCAGGGCAACTTCAAGAAAGTAAAGATCTTTGACCCACACTCAGAAGTTTCCACAGCGCTGATCGATCGCTCTTATGCTATCACCAATCACGCATACGTCAGTGATGTACTGACCGACTATTTTGCGAAGAATAAAGGTGGGGATTACTCATTGGTTTCTCCGGATGGAGGCGCCTTAAAAAAGATACATAAACTGGCGCATTACCTCAACGTCGAAAATGTAGTGGAATGCATGAAAGAGCGCGATGTTCGCACTGGGGCACTTACAAGCTTTAAAACTACAACGGAGAACCTGTCAGGCCAGATATGTTTTATCATCGATGATATCTGCGACGGTGGGGGCACCTTTGCAGGTACGGCAAAAATGTTGAAAGAGAAAGGTGCATCAAAAGTGATACTCGTTGTTTCACACGGTATTTTCAGCAAGGGAACAAAGATCGATTCAGTTGATGAGATTTACAGTACAGATTCTTTTAAAAACCTCGAAGGAATCCATTGCTTCGGCATCGAGAAATATTTACATTGATCTCGTAGAAAAGAAGGAAGGCTGTTTGAACATTTATAAAAGCTGAAAGATCACTGACTGAACCTGGTTTCAAATTTTAACCGGGGTAAACGTTTTTTTGTTTGGTGATGAGCAGACAGCTTCCGTGTCATCCAGGTTCCATTATTTAAAGGAAACGAATTTAATTCCTGTCAAATACTTCAACTCAACAAAAAGGGCAGAGGAAATTCCTCTGCCCTTTTTTAGAAGCTACTATCAGTGTGTTTTTTCGGAGCACACTATCTTATTTGATCTCAACAGGTCTTCTGAAAGCTGTTGAGAACACATCTACATAGAACTGGTCTGTTTTATTTTCCAGTATTTGTATTTCCATTCTCCGGGTTCCGGCAACGGCACTGTTCAGCAATTTGACATAAACGGTGTCGGTAGCCTGAACCGCTTTTGGAAAGGTAATCGAGTATACGCCGCTGCCATCCGGCGTGATCTTGTTTCCGTTTCTGTCAACAATTGAATAATCCTGATCAAGCACGGCTGCACCTGTAGCAGGATTCACAATGGCATATTTCGCTATAGCATCATAACTACGCGTGAACGTAGAATAGAACTGAACGGGGAATTTGATCAGGGCCGCCTGGTTACGGGTAACGCTTACGCCTGTATTGTTATTCGGAACAAAAACAGCGTAGTAATGGTGTTCGTATTCTGGTAATCCCGCCGGATAATCTTTCTTTTCGCACGAGCTTAAGAGGATGCCGCCGATAACGAGCGAGGTAATATATTTAAGGAACTTCATGATCTTTCTTTTAATGATTATTGCCAATTTGGATTCTGGGTAACGTTTCCTTTGCTGAGGTTGATCTCATTTACCGGAACGGGATAGAGATAGTCGCGGTCTGCACGGAAGAAACGTGTTGCTGCTGTTTCCGCAATGATCACGCGATCCGCATTCAGATTAAGCGTAGTGGCATTTGTACCTGGCCAGTCGGCCTCAACAAATTTTGCACCCAGCAATGCCTGAGGTAAAACTGTTTCCGCGGTTTTCCAGCGACGGATATCATTATATCTGAAACCTTCCAGCGCCAGTTCAACCGTTCTTTCCCGACGGATCTCTTCACGCATGCTGAGATTGTTGGCTGTTGCAAATGCGTTGCTCAGTTTGGCTGTCATCCCTGCCCTTGTTCTGAGCGCGTTTACAGTCCGGTTCAGATCCGCATCGCTGATGCTTCCATCACGCTCATAAAGCGCTTCGGCAAGAGTGATCAATACTTCACCGTAGCGGATAAGGATCCGGTCTACAACACCTGCATTGTTGATCGTCTGATCCTCCACATTGAATCCTTTTTTCGGTGCAAACCCGGAACGTGATCCCAGAGTTGTGGTAGGCACCCATGGGCCTTTATAGGCAGTTTCACCGGAGAGATATACAGTGAAACCCAAACGCGGATCACGGTTCTGAAGTATCGTATTGTAGGAAGGCTCCGCACCTTCTGTCACAAACAGCGCCGACCTGGTAGCAGACGGTGTATTATCCGTATTGAATGCAGGAAGGCCATCAGTATACAGATACTGACGCAGTAAATTACGCGTTGGCGCAATCCGTCCATTCTCAAGATCGCGGGAGTTGTTATGTCCAAGGAAGAGATTCGAGTTGCTCACACCAAAGATCTTCACCAGGATATTTTCTGTATTTGCCGGGCCCTCTCCTGCCTGGAGGAAGAGGTTCCCATAATTTGGATACAGCGTATGTCCTTGCGTAAGCACCTGCTCCGCGGCGGCAACCGCTACATTCAAATGAGCCTGTGCATCACCGGCATTGTGAAATTTGTTCCAGGTACCTGCGAACAGGCCTGCGCGTGCTTTCAGTGCCCATGCCGTGCTTTTTGTTACCCTGCCGAACTGTGCGGCAGGCAATGCAGCGCGGGTAGGCAACCACTGTGCTGCAAAATCAAGATCCTCGTAAATCGCATTCATCACATCATTGCGTGACGAGCGGCCAATGAACAGGTCTTCAGAATTATAGCTGAGTGTTTTCAGTACCAGTGGAACATCACCGTACTTCATTACAAGATCGAGGTAAGCATAGGCCCTGAAAAAACGAGCTTCTCCAAAATAACGGTTACGGATCGCATCCGTAACAGACGCTTTCAATCCTTTTTCGAGGATGTTGTTCGCTGTGAAGATCTCGTCATAACGGCCACTCCAGTCGCCACTGGTTCCGGGAATATTGCGTGTACCATTGCTGATGTTGTTGGGACCACCCTGGCTTACATTGTCATCACCACGGTTATCGATCCAGTTCGCAGCTAATTGCTGGTATAAACGGTTTGCAGCATTCTGGAGATCAGTTTCTGTATTCCAGAAATCCGTATCGGAAAAATTCGTTTCCGGCGTGCGGTTGATTGAACAGGCGCTAAGGGTAAAGCCCGCAACAATCAGTATATAAAAATATTGGCTAATCTTTTTCATAATAAAATCCTCCTTGAATTAAAGGGTGAAGCTCAGACCAAAAGAAATGGTACGATAAAATGGATAGGATGTTGCGCTTACGTTGTTGCCCACTTCAGGATCAAATACGCTAAGCACTTTTGTAGACTCCCAGAGATCCTGGCCAGATACATACACTTTCAGATCACGTACATATTTTTTATTGATCGGAAGGATGTACCCAACCTGTATGTTCTTCAGACGCAGGTAACTTCCATTCTGTGCCCATCTGTCTGACGCCAGGTAATTATGTGCGCTTGTCTGATACATCCGCGGAAAATAGGCATTGTTATTCTCAGGAGTCCAGCGGTCCATATGGATCGTCCACGGCATATCTGCAGTGCCAAACATAGGAGACAAAGTACCCTGATCTACAAGGAATGTTCTTTTTAATGCGCCCTGGAAGAATGCAGAGAAGTCGAAACGTTTCCAGGTAAATCCAAGATCGAATCCATAGGTGTAACGCGCATTGGTTGTTCCGAGGAAAACAAGGTCTCCCGGATTCGAAGGATTATTCTCACCAGCATCAATTCTTCCGTTACCATTCAGATCCAGATACTGGATATCGCCAGGCCCGATGCCGGGAAACAGTGGCGTTACTTTTGATTTATAGGCATTCACTTCATCTACTGAATTGAAATACCCGGGCGCTGTGCGATAACCCCAAACCGTATTCATCGGATATCCTTCCAGGAATCCAACAACGCCAGGCCCATTGATCGTATTGGCTGCATTATACTTCACCAGTTCATTCTGGTTGTCTGCGATATTAAATCCTATACGATATTCAAAGTCTTTACCAACCCTGTCTCTCCATTTAACTTCCAGTTCAGTACCCCAGCTTTTCAATTCACCCACGTTGAAAGAAGGTGTTGCAATACCGATAATATTCGGCAGGTTCAGTGGCGCAAGCATATCGATATTACGCTTCACATAATACTCGGCGGTAATGCTCAGCCTGTTCTTCAGCAAACCGATATCAAGACCTACGTTTGTCTGACGAACAGTTTCCCAGGTCACATCAGGTGATGCCAATACTCCCTGGTAGAAGTATTGCGTGCGCTGACCATTAAACACAAGGTTATTGGTGGTAGAAAGACCACTGGTCAGCAATGGAATATAGGGATACAGGCCTAATGGAGAACCATTTCCTAAATTACCCCATGAAGCTCTCAGCTTCAGGTTGTCGATAAAGCTGACATTATCCTTAATAAAACTTTCTTCACTGATCCGCCAGGCGGCTGACATGGACGGGAAGATATCCCATCTGTTTTGCGGAGCGAGGCGAGAGCTTCCATCATAGCGGTAAGATGCTTCGAAGAAATATTTACTACGGAAGTTGTAATTGAATCTTCCGAAGAGTGAACCAAGTGCCCATGTTTCTACCCTGTCATTACTTGTCGTAAGTAAGGGGTCGCCTAAACCGATCGCGAAGAAATCATTGGTGATCATTTTTTTCGCGTTTGCTGTAAACTCATCTTTCCGGTATTCTTCGTAAGAAGCACCCTGCATGATCTTGAAATCGTGATCACCTTTTTTCAATGAATAGGTGAAGAAGCTTTGCAGGTTATTCTGATAAGCTTTGTTCTTTGTAAGTGTGATCGAATTCGGATCGTTAACGCTGAAACGGACAGTGGCAGCTGTACGGCCGTACCAGAAAAGGCTGCGGCTGTTATTTTCCATGTTGTAGGTATTCTGGTTTCTCCAGCCGATCACATCAAATGTCAGCCCTTTCACCACGTTCTTCACCTGTATGCCAAGGCGTCCGGTAAATGTTTCATAATCGCGCTTTTCCATGCCCGCATTCTTTTCGATATCAACAGCGTTGATCTGCAGGTCACCGTTATAGATCTGTCCGTTCACCATTTCCGGTGCGTACAGTGTTTGTCTGGCACGGCTGCGGTAAAGACGGTTAATGATCTGTTCTGTTCCAAATGAATTCTCCCGTGTAACTGAACCGATATAGTTCGTCGTCATCGTTACACTGACGTATTTGTTCAACTCCGCATTGATGTTCAACTTGAGGTTGGTGCGGAAATTATCATCAGGGCCATACCGCAATACGCCATCGCGCTTGTAGTAGCTGCCGGAAAGAAGGTAGTTCAGTTTCTGCTCGCCACCACTGACATTCATTGAATAGTTCTGCATGTGGTTGATCTTATCCATCCCTTCCTTGATCCAGTCATTATTACCGAAATATTCCCACCTGTCCTGCGTCGGGTTCGGACGAACGGAGAAGTTCGGGTTCATCAGCCATTCAACCTGTTCGGCATTGAATTCAGGGCTACCTGTTGCGTTCACCCGTGATTCATTGATGAGGATCTGTTCATCCCATGAATTCAGCCGTTGTGGCTGGCGCGCTGTAATGTTCACACCATAGTAGCTGTTGAACCCAATGCGCGTTTTGCCGGCGGAACCTTTTTTGGTGGTGATCAGGATCACGCCTGCAGCTGCACGCGCTCCATAGATTGCAGAAGCGGAGGCATCTTTCAAGACAGAGATAGATTCAACGTCATTGGCATCGATCAGGTTCATGTCCTGCTCAACGCCATCAACCAGCACCAATGCATTTGCATCGTTGGCTGATGTAAAACCTCGGATCCGGACACCAAGACCTTCACCGCCGGGCTTTCCGCTTCCTCTAACAACCGTCACGCCAGGCATCACGCCCTGCAACGCACCGGTTACGTTCGGCACCGGCCGGTTGATCAGTTCTTTACCGCTTACCTGCCCAACGGCACCACTAAGATTTGATTTACGTTGTGTACCATAACCGATCACAACAACATTCTCCAGGGATTGTGGATTCTCCGTCAGACTTATACTTACTGACTCGCGGCCATCCACCGTCTGATCTACGCTGTTATAGCCTGCATACGAAAACGTAAGCACTGCGCCTACTTCGGCACTGATGGAATAAGCACCCCTGGAATCTGTCACTACCACATTGTTGGAGCCTTTCACCGTTACGTTAACGCCGGGCATCGGAGATCCCTTGGCATCATTGACAATGCCGGTAACAGTTTTCGCCTGTGCGAAGAGATAGGAATTGTTGAATTGTACAATAGACAGAAGGAAAAAACATACTAGCCATTTCCGCACACGGAAACGCTGAATGCCTGAGAAGGATTCGACTCTCATACAGCAATCGTTTTTGTTTACAGTTAGATTCTAAAAAAGTTACAGTGTGCCATTTTGCTACCCGGCACCGGCAGGAACATCATTTTTTCAAATGATCGTCTGTGTCGAAAATCACAGACTTTATTGTACTAATAAGAAAAGGATAAAGCCGCTATCAGCAACTCTGCTTTTAACCTGTTATTGTTAAAACAGACATTACCAATATCCAGCTTTGCTCTTTTCTCAGACGGACAATTGTAATTCCGCTGTTAAATTGTCTAAATTTTATTACACGGGGAACGAAAACGTCCGCTTTTTTTACGAAAACGTTTTCTAAAACGAATAAAAAAACAATAACTTGGCTGAAAGTTGAACACTTATCATGAAATCGGTGAACCTGAAAGAGCTTGCCCGCCAACTGAATTTATCTATCTCAACAGTCTCAAAAGCCCTTAACGACAGCTATGAGATCACTCCCGAAACGAAGAGACGTGTACAGGAACTTGCTGACTCACTGCATTATCAACCCAATCCGTATGCCCGCAGTTTGCGCAAGCAAAAGAGCAAAACGATCGCAGTGATCATACCGGAGATCGCCAATAACTTTTTCACTTTAGCCATCAATGGCATTGAATCCATCGCACGTCAACATGGATATCATGTATTGATCTATCTGACGCATGAAGATTATCAAAAAGAGGTCGAGATCACGCAATTGCTGCAGAATGGACGTGTAGACGGCGTCCTGATGTCACTTTCTTCCAACAATAATGAGAACGAACATCTCTATGACCTGCATAAGAAAATGCTCCCGCTTGTTTTTTTCGATCGTGTGTTCGAAGATCTTGAGGCCGCTAAAGTAACAACCGATGATTACGAAAGCGGTTATAAGGCAACAGCGCATTTGATAGAACAGGGATGCCGTCGCATCGCGCATCTTGCGATACCAAAAGATCTTTCGATCGGCAAAAAAAGAATGCAGGGATATATGCAGGCCTTGAATGATCATCAGCTCCCGGTGCAGGACGACCTCATCATTGCATGCACGGATAATCAGCAAATGAACTATGCCTTCATCCGTGAGTTGATGGAAAGAAAAGATCGGCCAGACGGTATTTTCGCATCGGTAGAAAAACTGGCCATCAATACTTACCAGGCCTGTTCAGAGCTCCACATAGCTATTCCCGAAGAAGTGAAAGTGATCAGCTTCGCCAATCTCGAAACAGCGGCATTCCTGAATCCATCGCTGACGACGATCACACAGCCGGCCTTTGAAATAGGCAAGCAAGCTGCGTCAATATTGTTTGAGGCTATCAGGATGAAGAATATCAAAAACCACTACTCGATACTGAAATCAGTGCTCATTAAAAGAAAATCCACCGGATGTTAAAAGGGAATGGAGGCTTATGCTTTTTTCGCCCGGTTGTCTCTTTGTCTGCGTTCTTCCCGGAATAAGGCCGATGTAGAGAAAGAAAGGATCAGACTAAAAAGTAACCCGTGCCAGAAACTGTCTACCCGAAAATCCCTGATCCACTCACCAGCGATCATGACCATCACTGTATTGATCACGAAAATGAACAACCCGAAAGTGAATATTGTCAGTGGCAGCGTGACCAGGATCAACAAAGGCCGGAGAAATACATTCAGCAAACCGAGTACTATCGCAAATATGAGAGCAGTGCCGTAACTTTTAATGTGCACGCCTGGCAATACCTGTGAAAGGATATAAGCAATGGCCGCGATGACGAGGAGATGAAGGATCAGTCTCATAAGCCAAATGTATCCAAAAGTTTTAAGGTTTAAAAGTTAAAAGACACTTCCGGAAAAGGAGGATGTTGATCCAATGTCGCTTCACTAGTGATCCTCCTTCGGTTTGATGGCCGATGACCGATGGCCGTTGGCCGATTGCCGCATTCAGATGAAGGTTATGGCTGCTAACGGGTATAGGTTATTGCGGCTACAGGTGTTTGTATTTCGCCATCGGCCATCGAATGAACTTTCGGGAGATGGTCAACTCAACAACATTGGATTGTAATCGCCACCAGCATTCACTCTAACCTGCGCCATGGTACAGATCCATTATTCCCTCTCCCAGGGTCTTCCAATCTTTAACCGCCTTTTTCATGCCGAGCAGCTCTCCTATCCTCGTGTAAATCTCTTCAGCTGTACGGCCTTCTTTCTTCATAAAGCGGACAGAACTGGCCCCGGCTGATTTGGAAAATTTATTTCCGTCTGATGAAGTCAGTAAAACATGATGAAAAAATGCAGCATCAGAAAATGATTGCCTTTTCAGGATGTTTGCCAGGAATAATTGGGCGAGTGTGGACGGCAGCAGGTCGTGTCCCCTTACGATCAGATCCACATTCCAGAACAGGTCATCCATCAAAGAGGTAAGTTGATAAGCAGGATACCCGTCTTTCTTTCTGACAATGAAATCGGTCATATCCTTTGGCAGTGGCCGAAACGTTTCGGTACCAGTAATGCCTTTGATGGATAATGTTCTTTCATCGGTATAAATTCGCCACGCCACACCGGGTGTTTCCAGCGGAATATGCTTGTGGCGGCAGGTTCCGGGGTATGCACCATCTGTTCCATCTGTGGCGATCTGCGTTCTTGAGCAGGTACAGGCAAAGACGGCATTCATATTCTTCAGTTCGGTCAGCGCATCTTCGTAAAGAGCCATGCGATGCCGCTGAGAAAAGAGCGTTTCAAACGACGTAATATTATCCGGTCCTTTATCAAAAGGGATCCCGAGAAATGCAACTGTATCAAAAATGTCCTGTATGTACTCCGCCTGAACACGCTCCCTGTCCATATCATCAATTCTCAGCAGGATACCTGCCCCCGATCTTTCGGCCAGGCAGGCGGTGACTGCGAAAGACAGCACATTGCCAAGATGCAAAAAACCACTGGGCGTTGGAGCCAGGCGCGTTTGCCGGTATATCATTTCTTCCATATTAACGGGGTTTAAAGATAACTCCGTCAGCCGGTCTGGCAATGGCGTCACTACGCCCAGATATGACTGTGTAAAACGATCCTCACCCGGGAATCTATTTACACAGGCTGCAATCAGGATACGCCCGCTTCCTGATACTTACGGAGATTGCCGCCTCCCGGACCCCGATCCAAACGCTACATCCCTAATAGGGATCAGTTTTTGATACAATAAAAAAAACTTGTGATGTCAAAGCTCGATGAAAACGATGCCGCTCGCATCCGTGCACATGAAGATCATAAAATTGAGCAGGAGATCAACCGCAAATTGTCTGCGGTAATGGCATGGGATACTTCTGATGTTCAGATCATGGTTCAGGACAGTTCTGTTGAATTATCCGGAACTGTAGCAGATACGAAAGCCGCGGAACAAACCGTATTGGTGGTATTCACTGTAAGAGGTGTAAGAAAGATAGATAATAAAATAAAGATCCGTAGAGAAACGCCGTTTTCCAGTATGGCACCAATGTCAAACGGCGATCAGGAAAAAGACAAAGACGAATGATGATATGTCCACCAGATTTATACCGAACAACAATGTAAAACTAGTGCATAGCGGTACCGATTTTTTTGATACCGTATGCAGAATGATCGATTCAGCCCGGCATACCATCCACCTTCAGACGTATATTCTCAGTGATGACCAAACCGGAACCAGGGTCATTAACTGCCTGATAGCGGCCGCCAAAAGAAATGTGCAGGTATGGGTGCTCGCTGATGGATATGCCTCGCAAGACCTTCCAGACACCGTTCAGCAACAGTTGAAAGACGCCGGGATCAACTTCCGGTTCTTCGAACCGCTGATCCAAAGTAAGCACCTTTATTTTGGTCGCCGCCTTCATCACAAGATCGTCGTGACAGATGCACGGTGTTCGCTGGTCGGCGGGCTAAATATTGCTGACCGGTACAACGACTTACCAGGCGAACCGGCATGGCTTGACGTTGCATTATTTACCGACGGAGGCATTTCTGCCGAGTTGCACAAGATCTGCGAAGAATTATGGGCTAAAAAACGGCGGTCGGGAAAAAGGCATCCGGAGAAACCCAATTACACAGAAACAAACACTCAGCATCATATTTCCGTCCGGATAAGACGGAACGATTGGGTTAAAAGAAAGCAGGAGATCACAAGAACCTATACCGAGATATTCAAATCAGCACAGCAGTCTATCACCATCGTATGTGCCTACTTTTTACCCGGCACCAAATTCCGGCAGTTATTAAAAAAAGCCGCTGCCCGCGGCGTAAAGATCCGCGTAGTGATGGCATCGATCTCAGATGTACCTGTATCGAAGTATGCGGAACGATACCTCTACCGGTGGATGCTCCGTCATCAGTTTGAACTGTATGAATATCAGCCCACCGTTCTGCACGCAAAAATGGCAATTGCAGATGACCAGTTCCTGACCATTGGTTCTTACAATATCAACAATATAAGCAGATACGCCAGTATTGAATTAAACCTCGACGTGAAGGATCAACAGTTCGTGGAAGGTGTAAGTAAAGAGATTGAACAGATCATCAAAGAAAAATGCACGGCCGTAACAGAGGCCACCTACAAAACCAAACTGCTGTCTGTAAAACAGCTGTTCCAATGGAGTGCATTTCAAATGGTCAGGATAATGATGACGATGAGTACATTCTACTTCAGGCAACGCGAATAAGACAATGCTCATCCCTGTTCGCTAACGTCCTTTCGCAAGCATTCGCCTCAGGAAAGATCTGGTTGTATTTCTATCCCATGCTTCAAAACGGCCTCGCTGCACAACCATGTTATTGGCTCCCGGGCGATCGCAATAATAGTAAAAAGCAAAGCGGGCACGGGGATTGTCCCAACCTGCTATCTGACCAAAGCGGATCACGTTGAAGAGAAGTGTGTCGTTCCGCCTGTCGACAGTATAATAACCCGCCGCAAATTGCTGAAGGTCGCGGACCTCGTCTTTATTTTCAACCAGATCAAGCAATGAATCCCGGCGGGGGAACCATGCAAAATCGATTTTATCATTCTGATCGAATACAGAGTGGTAACCTATATGATAACCATCTCCGTCACGAACCGTGACCTGCCACAGCAGAGTATTAAAAAGCGTTGGTGTGGTGAAGTAGTGATCTGCTGGCAGATGCTGAGCTGCTAAATTCTTGCGGACAGCCTTATCCGTATCCCATTTGTTATACAGTGCATACAATAGATAAACAGCACTCAGGCCCATGCCTATCTTCCAAAAGAAAGGGCGCCTGAGGTCATTTCTCCG
>JBEVKW010000315.1:0-4072 GCA_040509495.1 Chitinophagaceae bacterium
TGATGGCATATAAAAGAAAAGGACCCAGTGATGAGTCCTTAACCTTTTGACATTGTGTTTTTCATAAAACGGCTCATGCCTTGTGTACAAAGATTTTAAAAACGGAGTGAGTTCTGGCGAAAAATAGCAAAACCGATGCCATTGTAAGCAAATGGGGTTGATCTAAGTTAAGTAATTTTTATACTCCGTGAATATCTGGAGTAAAATATTTTTAAATAAATATTTGGAGATGATGGGTTTGGCGGGCGCAATCGTTTGTGTAGGTGGGAGGTTTGGGAGAATTAGCTCCAGAGGTTGCAGAGATTTCCAGCGGTTCCAAACGGTCCAAACCGCCTACACTCCCCAACAAAAAAGCCCTGGATCGAAATCCAGGGCCCTGATATAAAGAGAATTCTTCTTTGATTAAGCGTTCACTTTTCCTTTCACTTTCGCAATCACCTCTTCAGAGATGTTGGATGGAGCAGGAGCATAGTGAGAGAATTCCATGGTAGAAGAAGCACGACCGGAAGAAAGGGAACGAAGCTGCGTTACGTAGCCGAACATTTCGCTCAGCGGAACTTTAGCCTTGATCACCTCTGCACCTGCACGGCTGTCCATACCTTCCATCATACCGCGACGGCGGTTCAAGTCACCAGTCACATCACCCATGTATTGAGCGGGTGTGATCACTTCAACTTTCATGATCGGCTCCAGGAGAACTGGTTTAGCCTTTCTTGCAGCTTCACGGAAACCTTGTTTAGCGCAAAGTTCGAATGACATACCATCGGAGTCAACCGCGTGGAAGCTACCGTCGAATACACGGATCTTCATGTTGTCAACAGGATAGTTCGCAAGAACACCAGTTGTCATAGAAGCTTCGAAGCCTTTCTGGATCGGCTGGATGAACTCACGAGGGATAGAACCACCCACGATATTGTTGACGAACTGGAAGCTCTTATCAGGATTCTCTGCTTTCCATTCTGCATCAACAGGTCCGATGGAGAATTCGATATCAGCGAATTTACCACGACCACCGGTTTGTTTTTTCAACGTCTCACGGTGTTCGATTGTAATGTTGAATGCTTCTTTGTAAGCAACCTGAGGAGCACCCTGGTTAACTTCTACTTTGAACTCACGACGCATACGGTCGATGATGATCTCCAGGTGAAGCTCACCCATTCCACGCAGGATGGTCTGGCCGGTATCTTCATCTGTATTTACACGCAGTGTAGGATCTTCTTCAACGAGTTTAGCGATCGCCATACCCATTTTATCAACGTCAGCCTGAGTTTTAGGCTCAACCGCGATCGCGATCACCGGCTCAGGGATGAACATATTCTCCAAAGTGATCGGGTGATTCTCATCGCAGAGTGTATCACCTGTTTTGATCTCTTTGAAACCTACTGCCGCACCGATATCACCAGCTTCGATGAAGTCGATCGGGTTCTGTTTGTTCGCAAACATTTTCATGATACGGCTGATACGCTCTTTCTTACCGCTTCTTACGTTCAGCACATAAGAACCAGCATCGAGGTGGCCGGAATAGCACCGGAAGAATGCAAGACGACCTACGAATGGATCGGTCATGATCTTAAATGCCAGTGCAGCGAATGGAGCTTTAGGATCCGCTTTACGCGTTTCTTCAGCACCAGTATCAGGGTTTGTACCTACAGTATCAGGAATATCAATTGGTGAAGGCAGGTAACGACAAACCGCATCAAGCGCAGTTTGTACACCTTTATTCTTGAATGAAGAACCGCACATCATTGGAACGATGCTCAGGTCAACAGTTGCTTTACGCACTGCTTCGTGAATTTCGTCTTCAGTGATCGAGTTTGGATCATCAAAGAATTTCTCCATCAGTCTGTCATCGTATTCAGCGATCGCTTCAACGAGGCTCGCTCTCCACTCTTCTGCTTCTTCTTTCAT
Source organism: Chitinophagaceae bacterium (assembly GCA_040509495.1). Lineage (GTDB taxonomy): Bacteria > Bacteroidota > Bacteroidia > Chitinophagales > Chitinophagaceae > Terrimonas_A. The sequence continues at coordinate 1,909 of JBEVKW010000315.1, forward strand.
GTCTGCAGGGATCTCGATCTCATCGAAAGTCATACCTTCTGTTTCCATGTGCCAGATGATACCTTTCATTTTGATCAGATCCACCACACCTTTAAAATCGTCTTCAGCGCCGATCGGAAGCTGCAAAGGAACTGCTTTAGAACCCAGCATTTCTTTCACCTGCTTAACTACGTTGAGGAAGTCAGCACCTGAACGGTCCATTTTATTTACGAAACCGATACGCGGAACGCCATAACGGTTAGCCTGGCGCCATACAGTCTCCGATTGAGGTTCTACACCATCAACCGCAGAGAACAAAGCGATCAGACCGTCGAGTACACGCATAGAACGTTCTACTTCTACAGTAAAGTCCACGTGACCCGGAGTATCGATAATGTTGAAAGAATACTTCTTTGTGTCTGCAGTTTGCTTACCCAATACAGTTGGGAAGTTCCACTGGCAGCTCACCGCCGCAGAGGTAATGGTGATACCTCTTTCTTTTTCCTGCTCCATCCAGTCGGTGGTAGCAGCACCATCGTGTACCTCACCAATACGGTGGATCATACCTGTGTAGCGCAGGATACGCTCAGTCGTTGTGGTCTTACCAGCATCAATGTGTGCGGCAATACCAAAGTTTCTCTGAAATTTTAAGTCGGCCATGACTATTTGATTTGAGTTTATTTTCTGAAAAAAGATTGATCTGTGTTAAATAACGATAGCATCCGGATTTAATCCTTAACGACGTTGAGATCTGGAAACTATCAGGCTTTGTTCTTCGAAAGCACCGGTATAAAAGGTGGGTTATCCGCCATTGCTCAAGCTTGGGCGAACACGAATACCGGTATGTAAGATTAGACTCTCATATATTGCCGCATGAAGAAAAACCTCGTAATCGTCTGAATCATTGCACCTGTGGTATTCCTTTACGGCGGCGCAAAGGTAGGGAAATTTTATAAAAAAACATAACAGGCAGGTTTGGAAGTATAGATTCAATAAACCCCTGTTTTTCAATTCATTGAAATTCAACGGCGTTTCCATACAAGGGTTGACACAGTCTTCGGCGCCGCCAGGCCTGTTACCCATAGACTGAACCCCAGGTTAACCTATAATAGTCAATCTTACTTAACTAAATGTAAAGTTTATTTTACTTTATATAAACTTTGCTTTACCTTGGCTTAAATTTTCCCGATTATGACGCCCAGATTTCTTCTACCAAACCAGTTCAAACTAATAGGCTGGTTGATCGCCATCCCTGCCTTCGTACTCATGCTGTTTGTGCTGCATGGCGATTTTGCCTTCGAATTCCTGAATTTTTCCCGTGGTAATACGGATAGCCTGCAGGTGCTGTTCGACAGCCCTACCCTGTTCAGCATCCGCACTAATAACTTCACCGACGAACTCGGCGGTATTCTGCTGATCCTCGGTCTTCTGATCATTGCATTCTCCAAAGAAAAAGATGAGGATGAACGGATCACTGTCCTTCGCCTGGAATCGCTGCTTTGGGCGGTACTGATCAACTCGATCCTGCTCATACTTGCGATCGTATTTCTCTATAATGGACTTTTCTTACAAGTGATGTGCTATAACATCTGCACCACGCTGATCCTGTTTGTGATCAGATTCAACTGGAAGTTGTACGCCGACAGAAGAACCGCTAAAACATCCGGACTATGAAAAACACTCTCCGTATAGAAAGGGCTATCCTTAATATCACCCAGGCAGATCTTGCAGAGAAAGTAAGTGTGTCACGCCAGACCATTAACGCTATCGAATCACAGAAATATGTGCCGTCAACAGTATTGGCCCTGAAGATCGCCCTGGTGTTCCAAAAGAAAGTAGATGATATTTTCAGCTTAGAAGAGAATGATTAAAGCCTTCCGCGGGAACGGAAGGCTTCGTCAGATACATCAATTCGCAGATGCTCTAACATTTTTACCAATCAAATTTAAACAGAAAAAAATGAGACAGAAAAATCATACACGCCCGTTTGCCTTTTTAGCCGGCGGGATCATCCTGCTGCTGACAGGCCTGATCGCCTTGAGCGCCTGCCAGAAAAATAGGGATACAGCAGCTCCCATTGCAAAAACAGATATGCAACAGGCTGCAGACCTGCTGCAGGGAAAAATAGATTGCGGCAGGATCGATCATTTGGCCACTGAAGACAATGTTGCCTATCTCGACTTCA
>JBEVKW010000316.1:0-3370 GCA_040509495.1 Chitinophagaceae bacterium
GCACCGGTGAAGAAGTAAGAATGAGTGATATCAGCAGCTCAGGCGGTTTGATCAACGCTCTCGAAGCGATCAAACTCGCTTCTACCCTGAAACCTGAAGGAAATAAAACAACTAAACCGGGTTCGAAAGTGAACCAGAAAGCGAAAAGCTAGCAGAGAGGCTACTTCTTCAAACCAGTTGAGGTTTCTGTGCTTTAAGTTAATTTTTATGGATCCCGGGCCGCGTGGCCCGGGATTTTCTATTCTGTCCTCGTACAGCTAAAAGAAATTCCGGATATTCGTTTTCCCTATGGCATATGTATATCAGCCTGGAGTTTCCTCATTAAACCTAAACCGCATAATATGTCCATTGAACTTTCAAGAGTCGGAGCCTGGTATCACAATTATATCAGGCAAATACCTGAGACGAACATTTTTACGGCCTTCGCTAACAAGGATTATGATCTCGCCGGTTACTTTCAAAAAATTCCGGCCGGGAAGCATGATTACCGTTACGCCGAGGGTAAATGGACGATCAGGGAGGTACTACAGCATATCATCGACGCAGAAAGGATCTTTATGTATCGCGCTCTTCGTTTTGCCCGGAAAGACTCGACGCCTCTGCCCGGCTTCGACGAGAACGCGTATGCAGATAATTCAAAAGCCAGTTCCCGCAAGTGGGATGATCTGGTAAAAGAATTTGACCTGACCAGGCAATCATCAACATTGTTCTTTCTGTCGTTGGATCAGGAACAACTGAATGAGAACGGCATCTCCTCAGGAAGCCCGATATATGTGGAAGCGCTCGGCTATATCACTCTCGGGCATGCGATACACCATAGAAATATTCTCGAAGAACGCTACCTGCAACGCTAATGCTGCACGATGGCCTGAATAAATGCACATAGATCCCTGTCGCTTATGATCAGCAGACCTGGTACCGACCGGGCACGCACGAGCATCAGGCTAAAAAGAAAAGTCTTCCTGTGGTATGCAGGAAGACTTTTCTTTTATCGTTAGTTCACTATTGACGTGAATTCGCGGCCATTCACCCTTGATCGCGTTAAAATGCTTTTTTAGGTTTCTCCTCTGTCTGCTTCCCTTTTACCAGGTTCTGCTGGCTGATCATATCCCCTACCACCTTTACTGCCTGGTCAAGATATATATCCTGGCGCAGCAGCTTGAGCCATTGATTAAATCGATCCTGTTTGGACTTATCATCTGCCCAACGGTTAACCTCTGATGGCAATGCAGCTACGTTGATCTCCGTTTTCATTTTTCTTACAGAATCAATCTGTGCATATGCATCACGAATGGCTTTTTGTTCTTTTCTGTATTTCTCAAGTTGAAGAGAATACTCCTTGTTATTTTCTTTGCTTAACCATTCTGTGTTCTTCCTGATCGTTTGAAACGCCGGGCTGCTCTGTACGCGCTGGTTACTGAGCTGACGGATCGTTTTCAGATCATACCCTGCATTCCAGCCTACATAAGGAGACTTGGTGATCTCATCCCAGGGCAGCGCATCGGGATCATCTTTTTCGCGAAGTTTCAGATATTCTAACTGATCAGGCAATACGATATCTGAGCTCACCCCTTTCAATTGAGTGGAACCTCCATTGATGCGATAGAACTTCTGCAGGGTCAGTTTTACTGTACCCAGGTCGGAGTTGGACATGGAAAAACCATTTTCCGGATCAAGGCCTATGTTACGTTGAACCGTACCTTTTCCATACGTTGATGTACTACCGATAATGATACCACGGCCATAATCCTGTATCGCTGCAGCAAAGATCTCAGAAGCAGACGCACTGAACTCGTTAACCATAACTGCAAGGGGTCCTGAGTACAATACGCTTTTGTCTTTATCTTTCAGCACGCTTGGGCGGTTGTCTTTATCTTTTACCTGGACAATCGGACCATCTTCGATGAAGAGGCCAGCCATTTGAACCACATCATATAATGAGCCGCCTCCATTATTGCGAAGATCGATCACAATGCCATCAACATTCTGTTCTTTGAGTTTGATCACTTCTTTTGCAACGTCTATGTAGCTGCGCGCTCCGTTCGGATTTTCAAAGTCAGCATAGAACTCCGGAAGAAATATGTATCCGATCTTTGAATCGCCTTCATTCACAACAGCGCTTCTTGCAAATGTTTCGTCCTGTACGATCTGGTCGCGGATCAGTGAGATCACCTTGATCGTACCATCCGTTTTTTTCAATGTCAGCTTTACTTCCGTTCCTTTTTTCCCACGGATCAATTTCACTGCATCGGTAACGGAGAAACCTGTCAGGTCAGTCGGTTCCTCATTACCCTGTGCAACTTTCTGGATCAGGTCTCCTACCTGTGGCTCACCAGCTTTGTAGGCCGGTCCACCGGTAACTATACTGGCGACCTTGATATTCCCTTCATCATACTGAAGTGATGCACCGATCCCAAAGAAGCGGCCACTCATCTCTTCGTCGAAATACCGTTTATCTACAGGAGGGAAAAATTCTGTATGCGGATCCATCGTTGTAGTAATTGCGTTTACATAAACGTTGAATTTATCATCGTCGCTGAATTTAAAACGGAAACGTTCAAACATCCTGTCGATCACTTTCTTCACTTTTTCACGTGCTTCTTTTTCCAGCTCAACATCAGACTTTACCACGAAGCTGTCGCGACCTTTGTTTTTCTCACGGGTATCTACCAGGTCAGCGTAGCGTTCGAGTGTCAGGTACTTCAGTTTTTTTCTCCAGCGTTCTTTCGCTTCTTCTTTGGTATTAACAAAGTCGAGCTTATCTCCGTCGAGAACCACTTTTTCATCTACTTTGAAGTCGAACGGTTTTGCTAAAAGCTCTGTGCAATAAGCAGCAGCTTCCTCCATGCGGGTGTTGAATACGTCACCAGCACCTTTAAAGAAGGTAACGGGAGCGCCTTTGATCTCATCATCGATCTTCGTCTCATATTTACTTTTGAGTGAAGCAATATCAGCAGCGAGGAACATATTTTTTTCAGGGTCGAGATCATTGATGTATTTCTTAAAAACTTTTTTCGAAAAATCGTCATTGACCAGCTGAGGGCTATAATGCGCTTCAGTAAGCATCTGCCCCACGAGCTTCAGGATTTTTTCATATTTATCGGGAGGATTTTTTGTATTTGTTCCAAGGGTCTGGAAAGCAAGAAAAAGCCCTGCCACTACCATCAGGATCACGATAGGAAGTCTCTTCATATTCAATAGGTATTTAACTGCATTGTGCATATTCCAAAAATAACGCAAAAAGGATGCATTTTATATAATAATAACCTTTTAACAAGGGATTTTGATGAATGGTTCGCGCTGTAGTGAGCGACTGTCCGGAATTTGATCGATGGCCGATGACCGATGGCTGATGACCGATGGCCGATGG
>JBEVKW010000317.1:0-3401 GCA_040509495.1 Chitinophagaceae bacterium
GACGCCTGCCAGTCAGCCGTACTTCCTCCTCTGAATGTATGGAAACTCATTTGACGGATCAGTCGTTTGCTGTCATTCGTTGTCCAGCGAATAGCCTGATCAAGGACGGTTGTACCGTTGATGATGATCTGTACGCGACCGTTTGTATTACTTCCGGTATTGCTCTTGATATACATGTGCACATGATACCAGGCACCTTTTACGAGCGACCCTGAGCTTGGATAAGATTTACCGAAGGAGTTACCAAACTGACCGGGTTGATCACGATAATAAACATATGGCTGGAAGTAAACACGGCCGGGATTTCCTGCGGGAGAATACCACATCAAACGCAGGCTACCGCCATTGCCATCGGTTCCAGGATCACCTCCGGTATTACCGTCGCCCACACGGAAACCAAAACCAACTTTACCGCCGCGGCTCCAATTGAACTGGCTATGGAATTTCACATCATAGTCCAGCTCATAAGCGGAACCGTCAGTGATATCGACATCGGTGATCAAACCACCGGCGCCGGAAAGGGCGTTTGGCAACAATGTCACACGCATGCTTTTACCGCCGCCATTTCCATTAGAAATGAACGCACGGCTATCGATCCAGCTGGAGACATTGCCGAAGTCCGCTTCTGCCTGCGCGCGTGTATAGGTTGTTTGATTGGTCCTGTTCTCCCAGTTGACCGAACGGGTAGTATAGATGGCGCGGCCAGCCGATGGATTGCCTGCCGCCGGTTCTCCGGGGTCTTCGACTTTTTCAGGAGTACTGATCGATGCATCAATGCCATCTTTCCGGCATGATGTAGAAAAAACAGTAAGAAAAAATAAGGTGATAGCAAGAATGGTTATAGAATAAGTATTCTTCATGATAAGATATTTTGGGATGAAAATTTGGTTGTGCTGGTCCGGCAGAAAAATGGTGTAAGCAGAAACACCTAAGGAGGAGAATTCGCCGTTGATTCAATTACGAGCACGAAAACGTTATAGCTGTTCAGGCTTTTTACATTCATATGGCATTCGTTGATTCAACTAAAATTGGTCATTAATACCTACGCCTGCCAAGAGAAGCACTACGCTAAAACTTCGTCAACCTAAAAAACATCTATTGAAAAATAGATGTTTAAATGTGATGGAATATTTGCATTATCGTATTGGGGCACTATAACGATTTCGTATTACAGGCCCATGTAGTATCGCGAAGCATGTGAAGTGTCCGGAGAGTAGGTTAGTATTTCTTTGCGCTCTCTGCGATCACTTTGCGTGCTTCGCGATACTCGTACGCCATTCTTTTCACGAATCTATTTCTGTGCATTCGTGATCACACCCAATGCCTCCGTTTTCCAGATCACCGTTTCACTTCCCGCAATGTTCGTCGAAAGTTTTCCTCCGCTCTCCATTCCCAACACGCCTGTCAGTTTTGCTTCTGTCATGAGCGGTCCGACTGCAGCTTCAAAACCGACTTCGGCTTTATCGCCATAATCGATCACTTTGCCTTCTCCATTCACGGTCACGAATACACCCGCTTTCGCAGCGCCTTCCACACCTCCGCCGATCTGCGCAATGCCACCCTTTTCCCAAAAACCAACGCCTACACCAACGAAGATGGTCATCTCACCTGTGTGGAAATTCTTTTCAAACGAGCCTTGTAAACCTTCGCCACCTTCAATGGAAAAAGATGAACAACTTAGCTTTGCTTTTGCAACGCCAATTGGTATTTCAAATTGAAGAGGACAATCTGTATCATCAGGCGTTGCAACGGAATCCTCTTCCTGTTTCTTCGCTTTATCTTTCCCCGCTCCCTGGCATCCATAGATCACGCCTTCAGGACCAGGATACAACATTTGCAGGTCATCGTATTTCCGCATCCGTCCCACGAGATTTTCTACTGCTTCAATATGAGCCAGCCTGTATTGTTCGTTGTGAATAAGAAAAGAAAGCCAGTACATCTTCTGGTTATCATAATCATATTGAAGGTTAAGCGTATTACGGATCGCCTGATCGCGTGCGTAAGAAGTTTTTTTCAGATACTGATTGACCATTTCGGTTTTGCGTTTGCAATCTTCATCGATAGTGGCATAGGGAAGGTTACGCATCTTCTCTACCAGCGCATCATGCTCTGCCTTGTTTGCTGCCTTTGTTTTTTCCATTTCCTCCCGGTATCGTCCAGCCATGAACTCTAGATTCTCCCGGAAAGCCGCTTCAAACATCATCCTTGCTTTGCCTGCAATGGGCCCGCCATTGCCGGTCAGTGCCCCGATATAGCCTGCATAGCTGGCTGCCTGTTTATCGATGCTTTCCTTCTGAAGCCTTGCATCGTTTTCTTCGCTTACCTGCCGCGCTTTTGCTGCAATGGCACCATATTTTTCATTCTCCTGCTTTCTCTTTGCGTCAACAGGTCTCACTTCCGTTATATCATAAACTGATTCTGTGGGCTTATACATCCGGGCATTAAAATATTCGGGGATCTCCTGTCTTATTTCAGCGAATTTGAATTGTATCTTGTTTTGCTTTGCCAGTTCATCGGCCAATTGAGAATAGCCATTTTTCATTGCTTTCTTTACATAAACGGCCGCCTCTGTTTTCTTACCGGCTTCATTAAGAATGAGGGCTGTTCCGCATAAAGCATTTACATTGTTCGGAGCAGCGCTTAATGCGCCCATAAAAAAAGCTCGCGCTTTTGCGGTATCGCCGAGTGACAGAAAACAGTGACCAAGGCTGACCTGGAAGACCGGGTCGCTCTGCTGATTTTGCAAATACTGCAGCACAGGGATGGCTTTATGTGCATAACCGGTTTGATGAAGTGTTACCCCCAGATTGTTCTGAACATTTTTATTCGCAGGAAAAGCAACCGCTGCTTTCGCGGCTGCATATATTGCTGCATTGGCCTGTTTCTTTAACAGGTGCATTGGCGCAAGATTCGCCTGGCTTGCCATATCGCCGGACGCTGCGGCAAACATTGCATCAACTTCCGTAATGATATTTTTAGCGATCTTCAGTTTGCAATCAGATTCCAGTTGCTTTATATAGGAGCTGTATTGTTCAGCGCTGCTCAGCTTCGGCAGTTGATCTAATAACGCTGTCTTTTTCGCCGGAATTTTCAGTATTGGTCCGGACGCACCACCGGGAGGCATCAATCCCTGCGCTTTCATTTCTTTCACGGCCTGCTGCCCTTGTACCATCATCTTTTTCATTTCTGCGATCTGCTCTTTGCTCATGCCCTGTGCTTTCATGGCATCTTCCATGAGTTTATCTGCCTGTTTATTTGTGCTTGTATTAGTCGGCAACTGCGCCTTTGGTTTAGGCTGTGCAAAAGATGGGAACACGATCAGGAGAAAAACGATCAGGAACAGATACTGCTTCATTGACTTTACGGGTTGGAGTGAACACATTAATGAAGGCGTGAAAGTG
>JBEVKW010000318.1:0-22260 GCA_040509495.1 Chitinophagaceae bacterium
CGTTGCGTTACTCCTACGCCAGTTCACCCCTCACCTGCTTCAGCAATTGAAGCAACTCATCCTAATACTTCCTCCAGATCCCCTCTATCCGCCTTATACTTGCAATATGAAATCAGAGGAAATCGTGATATTAAAAGCAACAAAACCAGACCACCTCTCCCTCATCGAAATCTGGGAGTCCGCTGTCCGGGCCACCCATCATTTTCTCTCAAACGATGACATCCTTTATTTCCGGCAACAGATCCTTGACCAATATTTCGACATGGTGGATCTCTACCTGTTAAAAATCAGCAATGATGAAACAGCCGGGTTTCTTGGCCTGTCACCCGGAAAGATCGAAATGCTGTTTATCGATCCCGCCTATTTCCGCAAAGGACTCGGAAGTATACTGCTGGATTACGCCGTAACAAAACACGCCGTAACAAAAGTAGATGTGAACGAAGACAATCCTGATGCGCTTCAATTTTACCTCCGCAAAGGATTTCATGTCATCAACCGGTTGGAGAAAGATGCTGAAGGAAAAGATTTTCCGATCCTTCAGATGGAGCTGGTACAAAAATAATCGTGATTCAAGGCATCATCGGTAATCAGCCATCGAAATACGATGCGACCATCATCACTACACCCCACAAAAAACGGCAACTACCCGAAGATAGCTGCCGTTATAATCAAAATCACGAAATCATTTAGGTCATTTATCAAGTAGCTCTGCTAATTTCTTTTCCAGCTCCTCTCCTCTCAGATTTCTGGCGATGATCTTTCCTGAAGGATCGAGCAATACATTTCCCGGAATGCCGCGAATGCCATACAACTTTGCCGGAGCGCTATCCCAGAATGCAAGATCTGAAACCTGCGGCCAGTTCAGCTCGTCCTTCGCTATTGCTTTCACCCAGGCATCCTTCTTACTGTCAAGAGAAACACCAAACACTCCAAATCCTTTTTCCTTATACTTATTATGCAGTCTTACCACATTCGGATTTTCTCTTCTGCATGGCCCACACCAAGCCGCCCAGAAATCAACCAGCAGGTATTTTCCAAAATGATCAGACAACTTCACTTGCTTACCCGTTGGATCCGGTAAAGTAAAATCCGGCGCCTGCTGTCCAATTTCTGTTGTGCGTAATGCCGCAGGCAGATCCCGCAGGAGTTTTACATACTGCGTTTGCTCCAGCGACTTATCCAGCAGATCCGTATACCTGACCACTTCTTCCGCAGAAAGATTCGGAGAAAAATAGCGATACAGAACAAACGCAGATACGATCGATGACGGTTGTTTTTTGATGAACTCTTCAATATTGAAGTTCCTCGAATTCTGCTGATACTGCTTATACAGATCATTTGCCGCAGATCCTTTTACCGCTGAATTGCGGCCGCCACGCGCAGTATCCAGATGAACTGTCAGTTCGTTTTTACTATCCACAAATACGTACAGCGGAGAGATCAATGTCGTATCCGTTGTAACACCATATAATTCCGGGATCTCCAGTTCTTTTGCAAACACGAATTTTCCGCTCTTTACTGTTGCCGAATCGATCACAAAAAACATCTTGTTATAGTATCGTTGCAGGTACACTTTTTTGGAATCTTCGAGTCCAACAGATTCACCTTTGATCGTTATGCGAGCTTTAACAGGCGAAGCAATGGAAGCAGATGTAACTGAGATCAGGGACAGTACACTGATACCAGCTGTAAAAAACTTACGTTCTAGTCGTGCAGATCTATTATTCATATTATCGTTTTTAGTGGTAAAAGAGTGAGGATATTATTCCGATTGTTTCCAACCTTCGTTTGCAGCGGTGGCGACTTCACCGAATGATCCTTTTTCCCCGAAGAATCCTTTGCCACCGAAGGTGTACACTTGCTTCTTTGCCAGCTCCAGCTGCAATTGAGGAAGTGGATACTCCGTTGGCGTACCACCGATCAGCAAATTGTTTCTCCGCATAAAGGTGAAAGGAACAAATGCACCGCCCGCACCATCGATCTCGATCGCATACTCATAATGTAAAGCCTTTCTCAACGCAGCTTCAGTTGCTACTACCGCAGGCAACGTACCTTTTACGATCCTCGAAGCTGTTGGAGCATTCAGCTCGTCTGCCGCACCCTGGTAATCCTGCAGCCAGAACTTTGATTCTGCTTTCAACAACCTGATCTCTTCAAACAAAAAATAAGGATTGACTGCGCCAGGGTCATTCAATGTATTACGCGTATGATACCACCTGATGCGATAGTAGTTAGTGAACAGTCCTCTACCTCTTGACTCCAGCATGATTCCAAAACTTGGCGTGTAACCGAAGTATTGATAAAAACGTTTATCGTCGGTAGTGATCGCAGGAAGGATGCCGGTGAGCGGATAGAATGCCGGGGTTGTGCCGGTCTTATCAGCCAGGTATGCCACTTTGAGATCTGGGGCCAACCAGCCGGACCCATCTGTATTGCGTTGTACAAGGTTTGATACAAGCTGGTTGTAATACCCGCCTGTTACTGTTGTAATAGTATAGTCTGCTACCACTCCTTTCGAAGCATAGGCAAGCACTTTATTCCAGTGGTCAGCGCCCAGGGCAGCAGCTTCTGCCTTATCACGCGCTTGTGAAGAAAGGATTCTTGCGGCAAGAGAGTTCGCGATCTGGATGAAAGTCGTTCTATTGATTGTAACACCTGTAAGAAAATCAAACTTCAATGTCGTGTGAGCCTCTGCCAGCTCAATTGACTTGTCGATCAGCTTTAGTCCATTTGCGATCAGCTCTTTGTATGAGTTGGGGAAATCACGCGTGGTAAGATTCGCCTGATCAACAATGATGCCTTTATCAAAGATCACACCCAGGTATCCCTGCGAAACGCCTTTCGCAAAATAGGCGGCTACCTGGCAATCTTTCGTCCGGTCATTACCCAGGTTATCCAAAATGGTTTTCTTCTGTCCCTCGATAATATCCAGCGCGATGGTTGCATCCAGGTTTGCCTGGTAGAAATTATTATAGAAAGTATTCCAGGTAGTCGCCCCGCGATAAGATGCATTGTTGTTCAAACGCAAACGCGGCTCATTGGCAAAATCCCACCAGGAAGAGTTACCGTTCGTATTCGTCGTTTGATCAGCGAGCAAACTGAAATGTGTACCGGCTGAACTGGTCGTTGTATTAAAGGTCGTCTGAACACTGCTTGTTACCAATTTGTAGCCAAGATCACGGATCAGCTCATTTGCTTCATCGTTGGTAAAGGAAGAAGGATCGTCAAAATCTGTTTTCTTGCAGGAAGTAAAAATGGCCAGCGCCAGAATTATATAGATTGATTTTTTCATGTCGTTACTTTTAGAAGTTAAGGGTAAGGCGACCGCTGAATGTGCGGAAGATCGGGTAAGAGTAAAAATCGATATCCCAGCCTTCCGGTGTTACACCAGTGAAGTTTGTCCAGGTGTAGAGGTTGCGGCCGATCAATGAAAGCTTTGCTCCTTTGATCACACCGCCAACGCCAAGTTTCTTCACCGGCAATTGATAGGCTAATGAAACTTCCCGAAGGGAAACATATCCACTGTTCTCGATCCAGTAATCCGTTGTTTGTTGCGCATTGAACACTGCTGTGATGAATGGCAAAGGAAGACCCGCAGCTACAGCCTGATCAGTGAACGCGGAACGATACTGGTAAGTGAGATAGTTTACGGTTTCGTTATACTTCTGTCCTCCCTGTTTCCAGTCGAGCACCGTGTATAGCGAGAGTGGTCCCCAGCTCAGCGTGTTGGTAAATCCAACCTGGAAATCTGCTTGTGCATCTCCGATCACTTTATTATTGCCGGTTGCAGCATTCTGGTAGAATACGGGCAATTCGGCCGCCGTTCCGATCTGGCTTTTCAAGACAACAAAGCCAAGTTGGTTTGTAGTGAAATCTTCCGGCCTTAGCGTACCGCCAGCGGCATTGCTTACAAAGCCTTTATCATCTACTTCAAGCTGAGAAAGATTGGTAAAGATGCTGTATCCATAATAAGAATACGGGCTGATGCCAGCTGCTTTGCGGAAGTCTCCGGAAGTAAATTCAGGCACATCACCCAGTGAAGTGATCTTGCTTCTTACCCGGCTGAATGTTGCTCCCGCATTCCACTGCCATTTGCCCGTGGACAGGATATTACCATTTATTTCAAGTTCATAAGAACTTGACTTTACTTCACCAAGGTTACCCCAGATGCCTGCAGTACCTGTTGTTGGCGGAAAAGCCGGCACCAGGATAAAATCATTTTTACTCGTCGCTGTTGCATAGTTCGCCTGGATGTTGATCCGGTTGAACAACACCGCGTCAACACCGAGTTCAAGCTCAGATGTTACGGCGCGTGTCAGGTCTGTATTATCCCTTCGGGTATAGCTCACACCGCCGGAACTGGAGAGAGACACCCGGCTTTCTTTGGCACCAAAACCCGGCAAGCTACCTGCACGCCCGTAAGCAGCGCGGATCTTAAGGTCTGTGATCGCACCAAGTTGAACATCTTCTGTAAGGCGATAAGCAACAGACGCGCGCGGAAAGAATGCAGCAGCTACATCGGATCCAAATCTTGAGCTGAGATCAAAACGGCCCAATACATCCAGGAAGATCTTGTTCTTCCAGGCTGATTTCACATTAAGGAAATAACCATAGTTCACTAACTGGCTCCAGGAAGAAGAAGTAGAACGCGTAGCCGCTTCTACCACACCCAGGCTTTTTACCGGTGCACTCAGGTTATAACCAGACCCGCTTAAATTAGTTACTCTTGATTCTTCGTAAACAGATTTAAGATTTACACCGAAATCAAAATCACCGAACTTGTCGTTATAGTTCAATTGGATCTGGGCATTCTTTGAGGCAACTCTTCCATTGGACAGGCCATAATAACCATTGTTACGGCTTACTTCCGGAGTCAGGGTCTGATAACCTACAGGATAATAATCTTCCGTTTCGCTGTATTCATTCTGGAATGCTCCATTCACTTCTGCGGAGATCTTCCTGGAGAATTTATATTTCAACCGGCCACCGATCAGGAAATTATTCGACGTATTGGCATATTCGCGATAGCTCAATTGATAGAACGGATTACCTACGTTGAACTTTTGAATATCGAAACCATAAGGTTTGAAGGCATAGCGACCGTCCGCCTGCCGTTCAGTAAGATCAATAAATGGCTCGTACAACAAAGCAGAATAAAGAACCGAACCGGCGCCACTTGAAGAAAGGGAAGCCGACGGCGTATTGCGGTTGAAATACTGCAGCGTTACATCCGCTTCAATGTTCTTGTTAGGTTTAAAACCTACATTCAATAAGGCCGTCCTCCTGGTATCCGGGGAAATTGGACCGGCGATACCGCCTTTGGATTGATTCTGGAAAGAACCATATAAATTATATTTTTCACCCGCTGTTGATACAGAAACAAAGTTTGTATAGTAGGGATTATTGCTCAGCATGCTATTCACGTTATCATTGTAATTTGTATAGCGATGCTGGTTCAAAGAGAACCCGTTGTCTTTAAAATCAAGCGTCCTGTTGTTCCCGGATGACAATACGAAAGATCCATCCGCATTCACTTTATAAAAATGGAGTTGAGAAGTAGGTGGCGTACGTTGAACATTACTGATGCCATACTCATTATCAACAACGATATTGAGCTTATTAAGCCCCTTACCTTTCTTCGTGATCACCTGGATCACCCCACCCTCACCGCGTGTTCCATATAGAGCGGAGGCAGCAGCGCCCTTTACGACCTCGATCGTTTCTATGTCCTGTGGGTTCAGATCAGACAGATCAAGGGCTGTAACAAAACCATCGACAACTAACAAAGGCGCGATATTACCGTTGATCGATTTTGCACCACGGAGATAAACCGTTGCCCCCTGGTTGCCCGCCGACTGGTCGATCTGCAATCCTGCCACTTTACCACGCAGCGATTGCGATGCATCCGTAGCGGGTACAGTATTTAATTGCTCGCTGCCTACCTTTGTCAGCGCAAACGAAAGTTTACGACGGCTTGTCCCTTCTGCAACACCCGTTACCACAACATCTTCCAGTTGTACTGCTTGTTCTTCCAGCTTTATCTCTATCGAGCCTGATGTTGCAGTAACATCCTGTGTTGTATGCCCGATATAACTTACAGTAAGCACATAAGGGAAGGCCTGTCCAGTACGGAAAACAAACTTTCCGTCTTTGTCTGTCACCACGCTATGTGTAGTATTCCTGATCGCAACACTGGCTCCTTCAAGCGGAGCGCCTGTTTTTGCGTCAACAACACGACCATTCAATACAGAATTAATAGTAGAGGGATTTCCTTGAGAGAAAGCATACAGAGGTAGCCATAGCATAGCCACTAACCATATCCGTAGATATCGTTTCATTCAGTTTGGTTTAAAGTTTACGAAAAGACAGATGCATCCCTGCCAGCCGGAGTGACTGGCAACAAGCATTATTAAATAATTACAGCTATGGCATTAACCGTTTGGAAGAAGCAAATGAATTAAAGCTGACGGAGTAGAGTAGATAAAAGGAGCCTTTTGCTGGAAGGTTAGTTTCGGCAATTAGTCTACCATTTTGGTGGACAAATATAAAACAGTTTCTTCACCAATTCCAAAAAAAATATTTCTCCGGTATTTTACTCTGCGCGGTATGAACAGTTGTAAGCCTGCTGATCTGAGGAGTTTGATGGTTGACTGGCGTAGGAGTAACGCAACGGACGCAATGAACCGCGAAGGACGCAAAGAAATGCCCTTATTTTAAGGGAGTTTGATGGTTGACTGGCGTAGGAGTAACGCAATGGACGCAATGAACCGCAACGGACGCAATGAAATGCCCTTATTTAAGGGAGTTTGATGGTTGACTGACGTAGGAGTAACGCAACGGACGCAATGAACCGCGAAGGACGCAAAGAAATGCGTCTATTTTAAGGGAGTTTGATGGTTGACGGACGTAGGAGTAACGCAATGGACGCAATGAACCGCGAAGGGCGCAAAGAAATGCCCTTATTTTAAGGATATACTTTGCGCTCTCTGCGGTTCATTGCGTCCGTTGCGTTACTCCTACGCCAGACTATATACAAGAAAGATTTGATCATTTTGGCAACTCCGGTCTCCGCATTTTGTATTGCGTAGCCGTGATCGCATCAAGAAAAGCGACCAGTGACTGCTTTTCTTCTTTGGTAAGTTTTAATGGCTGAAGAATGATGTCTGTTTTCGGATAGAGAGTATCCGATTTATCTTTTGCCTTATCATCCAACTGATGCATGCCGCTGTTATACATATTGATAATGCCGGTCATATTATCGAACAGACCATTATGCATCCATGGTCCTGTTTTCATCACATCACGCAATGATGGTGTTTTAAAGCGGCCTACATCCTTTGCCAGTTTTGTGACGTTATATCGCCCGAGATCTTCATACTCCCGGCCATAATAAGTAAGACCGATATTATGGAATTGTTCGTCCGTAAAGTAAGTTCCGTTATGACAGTTGATACATCGTGCTTTCCGGCGAAAAAGATCAAGCCCCTGGATCTCTTCATCATTCAGGGCAGTATACTTGCCGCGTACGAATTCATCGAAGCGGCTTTGCCGGCTTTTGATCACCGATTCAAAAGCTACGATCGCTTTTACGATCTTATCCAGCGACACCTGCTCAGAACCATATGCCTTTTTAAAAAGCGGCTTATACCCGGCGATATCTCCGATCTTCTTTGCCAGCAAAGGCGTTTGCATATTCATCTCGTTATGCGCTGCGATCGGATTAAGCACCTGGTCTTCCAGGCTTTTGCTGCGGCCGTCCCAGAAAAATGATTTGCGGGAAACGATATTCAGCAGAGACATTGAGTTACGCGAGCCTTGCAGGTGATCGGTGCCTAATGAAACGCGGCGCGCATCGCCCCAGGCGATCTCCGGATCATGACAACTGCTGCAGGAGATCTGGCTGGAGGCAGAAAGACGCGGATCGAAGAAGAGCACCTGCCCTAATTTAACCTGGGGGTCTTTTTCTACCCTGAGCCATGCACTATCATAAGGAATTGCGGCAAGTTCTTCGTACCGCAATCCTTGATCAATATTGGGAGCCGGCCATTCAGCAACAGGTCTTGCGTAAAGAAGCCGGAGCGAATCGTTAAGGCCTCTTCCATTCATTGTCGCAGATCTGGAAGTTGCCCAGGATAAAATGGTCACAGATCCGGCGATCAATGCCAGGCAAATACTGGTTCTCTTCAATTTCATAAAATGTGCTTTACGGCCAAAACAGACACCGGTTTACCGGATAATAAAACGCAAAAGTAAATCAAGAACGAGTGGCTTCCATAAAAAACGAATTCCGGAGAATTAAAAACTGCAGCCAACGGTGAGCGCGATCACACGGAAATCGCTTCCATTGTAAACAGTCTTCCATGCCCTGGTTAACGATGCGGACAGGTTAATAAATGCCTGCACATTCCGGTTGACATTACGGCTTACCCGGAATGACGGTTGCAATGCGACTTGCGGACTCGTGAAGAACTCGTATTCCTGCTGAAGATAAATATCCCTCGATCCCGGAGGGATCTGGCTGGACGATGGCGGTACATATACGCCATCTGTTTTGGGAACTCCTGTACCACCACCATATCCCAATCCCAGCGAAGCGCTAAGCAAGCATGTATTTACCAGCCAGCTTCGTTTTGCTGTAACGCTTGCGTGATAATTATTGTATTGCTGAACCCGGTAATAGGGGTACCGGATCACAGTCTGGTCGCGACTTGTATAATCTCCCAGAAAATGCACAGACCATAATGGCTGGTCATTTCTTATATCCCAATAATGTGAGTACTCTCCTTCCAGATAGGTTTTGTTACTGTTCATCACTTTGTTCTGACCGATATAAGTTACCGCACTATTACCCCCGGGGGCAGTGCTGATGGTGTAAACATTTTCGAAATTCTCCAGTTTATCAACTGTCCCTGTAAGACGAATATATTGAAGTGACCCGGCTTTTTTTATGCTAAGGCCCGTCGTTGATGCATACCTGTTTCCTTCATGCTCTGTGAATACAATAGTCGCGAGACCGCGTTCCCCATAATAACCGCTTCGCAACTGATAGGAGAATTGCTGGAACAGTTCGATACCCGGCGCGACAGACCAGCCAACCTGTCCGGCAACAGTATGCCTCGAATCAGTCAGTGGCCGCGCCTGACCGGTATAACCCTGATCTGAGTGTAATTGGGAAAGTCCGAAAAAGGAGCCAAAGTTGATCAATGAAAGATATTGCCTGTCTGTGTTTCCCTGTATAGCGAAAGAGACACTCTCTATCCTGCGGCTATAGGTGTAACTTGCTCCCAATGTAATAGAAGAAGAAAGCTTGTAACTGGCACCCGCTTGCGCGTCCAGATCCAACAGCTTATTCACATGCCGAAGATCTCTCAGTTTGGCATAGTTCGCCGCTGTATAATTTACACTGCCGGCCAATGTGAACCTTGAAGTAACCTGGGCACTCACAGCACCCTGCAGGAAATAACTCTCAAGAGTTTTGCTTCCGGTAGTACTATCAGCATTTTCATCAATATCCATTGCATGACTGTATGGATCGATAAATACAGAACCGCCCATCTTCTTTCCGTTGAAGTACTCATAATCCACTTTACCGGCAAAAACAACTTTCGGGTTCAACCGGTAGATCGCTTCTGTATTTGCATTCAACCCGAAACTATTTCCTGACTGATAAAAATTTCTGAACTCTCCATCTGATTTCCTCGTGGTGACTGAAGCCAGCGATACACGTCCTTCACGCATGAACTGCAGACCAGTCGCCTGGTCACTGTTAAGCCATGGATGGCCCTGCCGGATATATTGCAGATCCGGCAATGTACTGTCTGGCGATTGCGCAACTGACATGGCGGAGATCAACACTCCGCCAAGCAGTCCGCAATAGTATTTATATTTTGCTGAGATATTTTTAAACACGATCCTTTCGCTTAGTTTCTCAATGCAGCCTGGCTTCTCAGGTGGAAGTCATTGGTTGCGTTATTATCATCCTTAAAAATAATTCTCGCCCCAGCTTTGATAGAAGCTTCCGCATCAATACCGCTTGGGTCAGAAGAGCCGCCGAGAGAAGTTGTGCCAAAATTGTAACCGCTCACGATCTTGCCCGCATTGCTGGCAATCGCTTCGGTTGCTGCTTTATCGACATTGCGGTAAATAGAGTAACCAGATCTGTTTGCATGATACACGTAGCCAGCATCAACTGTTGCAGGGAAACGTTTTTTGTTGTCGTTATCATTCAACTGAAATGCTTCTACCGCATCGATCACCCAGCTTACAGGAACTTTTTTACTGGTAAGAGCTGCACCCTGCTGATCATTCTGAGATACATCAGCACCAAATGCCACAGGAGTCGTATTAGGCACATTGAACAAAAACAGTCCCGGAGAAGTTACACTCAGCGTCCAGGCTGTTCCCAGGCCATAACGATATGCCTTCAGGTATTGGGTAGCCGGGATAGATGCTGCGGGAGTTACATATGTAGCAGCATGGGTAAATGTGGCGATATCATATGTGGCATAATAAGATGAATTGTCGAAGTTGATCGACTTAGAATACGTCACTGTATTATTCACCGCGTTAGCGATTGCGATAACCAATTGTTTACCCGGATCGAGTGTTACATTTTGCTGAAAATACCAGAATGCCTGTCCCGCAGGGATCCAGCCTGCATTTGCATAGCTGAGTTGACCGCCCACGATGTATGCATTTGATCCTGTAGAGTTATAAGGAGCGATCGTTGCCAGGCAAAGTTTACTGAGATCTGCCACGGCATCAGAGTTGTTGTACAATACAATGTATCTGTCATAAAGAAAAACGCCAGATCCGGCATCATTCGGTGTACCACCTACAAATACTTCTTTGATGATCACCTGGGAACGCTGAGACTCCACCAGGTCAAGCGCAACCACATCTGAACTTACCCAGTTCGCGGCGACAGAGATCCCGCTTTTCACTCCATTGTACACATAAGATCTTCCGCTGGAAGAACGGCTATCTGTAGCACTCGCTTCATACACACCTACAGGCAGTGTAAAAACAGCTTTCCCGCTTGCATCAGTTTTCGCTTCATAAGAAGAAGCTGAAGAAGTGACCTTAACGGTCACACCTTCTTTAGCAGTAAAGGAACTGCCTGAGGGATAGTTCAACTGTACGTTCACCGTCAGGATACTTGGTCCCACATCATCTTTCTTACAAGAAGCGAAGAAGAGCGTAACCGTCAACATTACCAGCAATACATTTTTCATAATTCACGTATTTCTTTTGTATTAATAAACAGATTAAATTTTTAAGCGGAAAGACAAGCCATAGTAAAATGCCGGGATATAGGAGCTGCCAAATAAAGACGCGCTTCCGTTGTACTGACTGAATCTGACTTGCGAAATATTATTGATAAAATTGATTGCGTTAAATGTGATCGACACCGCCTTACCTAATTCTTTTGTGATACCGATATTGGCAGAATAATACACTGATACGCGGGAAGGATTGTAATAGTAGTTATAGTTATTCTTCACCACCAGCTTTACCAGCTCATTGTATAAAGCCCTGTCATTATCCTTCGCCCAGATCAGTTTCTCCGCAAACGGCACCTTCGTTTGCATATCATCATAAGCGGTGTAGTATTCTGGATATACTGCCACGAATTGATCACGCCCATATATATCAGACTTCGTGGAGGAAGGTGTAAAATCCGACTGGTTGTCCAACACGTATCCCCGCTGTCCATTTTGATATTCACTCAGGTTCCGGCTAAAGTCATAAAGCGAACATTCCAGCCTTGCGGTGAAGATTAATCGTAAGGCCGGAATATGTGTTGTAGAAGTCACATTCAGATCGACACTTTTGCGAAGGCTTCCATTTGCAGAAACGGAGCCACCTGTGTAATACCCTACGTACTTGTAAGGGTTGCCATCTGCCATCAGTGTATTGGAGACCGGCATGGAAGCCACTACCGTTTGTTCGAGTCCCTTATACTGGTAATAATTACCATCTACTCTGAATCCTGTTCTGATCGCAGCGATCTGCTTGAAGTCAATGATCCAGGCAAGTCGTTTCCGGGATACAGGGGAACCATTTTCGGGACGGTTATTGGAGATCCCGCGCGTGATCTCCCTGTATGGAAGCGCCTGCGAAGACAAAGCGCCGGTTCTGTCATGCGCTGTTACAATACCGGTTTGCTGATCTATGGTGTAAATACGGTTGTTTATCGGGATGGGAAAATTATCAAGCGCTGACTGATCCGTGAACTTGTGCGTGAATGGAGTGTAGTTCGTGCTGAATATATACGGATTGGTCGTTTTATCATAAGATGCCGTGATCACGAACTTCACTCCATCTATATTTCCCTGCAGGTTGATCTCGCGCAGGGTATTTTGCTGCCACTTCAGATCCGGATTATACTCCTGCACATTCGGCTGGGTATAGTATGCATAAAAAGTTTTTCCGTCTGAAGTTGTTCCCGGTGCAAAAGAAAGGATATCTGTATAGCGCGGAACAGGAAACAGCATATTAAACGAAGGCAGCTTTACCGTCTTACCCCAGCTCACACGAACACTGAGATCACTTACCCGCTGTTTGGCTTTCTCAAAAAAGCTGTATTCAGCACTGAACCTTGGAGATAAACTACCGGTATTGCCGTATGCAGAACCCGCAACAGAAGTGATATCGGAACGAATTCCCGCAACAAAACGAAGTGTTGAATTTGCGAAGCGCACATTTGTTCTGTCTTCTGCATACAATGCGTAGTTGACAATGGCGGGCATCGCGGAATAAGGATAAGGCCGCCAGGTGGGAGCATACTGCATCGTTCCGTAATATTCTCCTTCTCCCCCATTGTAACTCCGGCTCCATTCACCGCCTACCAGTAAACGGGTGCTTACATTATTGACCTGCCTGCTCCAGTTTGCTTTCAGACGGGCAGTATAATTTTCCATATTGTTACCCACTTTCCTGATCTCATACCAGTAGCCGGGATCGATAAGAATGATATTCGAATTCGGATTATCGGCATAACGCTCTCCTACAAAATAACCGGTCTGCATCGTATGGATCGCTGCCCTGGAAGCAGGTGTAGACATTGCGTTGCTTTCCTCAAAGGATTTGTTGTTGAAGTTGAACGTCCCGGAAGCCTCCAGGGACGTGATCCATGGTTTATTTAACTGCCATCTCAACGACATATTACCCCTAAGCGCATTATCTTTTTCTTTGACATATGTATTGGCAAAAAGATCTGGATCCGATTTCGAATTATATCCGCCAAGGTTTCCGTTCAAACCTATTTCGAAGGAGATCGGTCTCCGCGATTTCCGGTTGAAAACATTACTGTAGTTAAGGCCGAGATTATTTCTTACATAAGTGGTATAAGGCGATGCAAGATTGGATATAGAACGTGTATGCTCAAGATTAAAGGAAAATACGCCAGCCTTATCGCCCAGATCGAATCCTTTGCCAAGAGCAACCTGTTTTGTATTCGGCTTGGTCATTACATCGAAAACCAGCGGCGACTTACCCTTACGTGTGTTGATCTTCACCATTCCATTACTCAGGTCTCCGTACTCTACAGAAGGTAAACCCGTAATGATCTCTACGCTCTCAATATTAGTTGAAGCAATATTCCTGATATCAGCACCAATGTTCCGGCTGCCAGTTGAGGACTGGAAAGACGATGGCGGTATTGCATTATTGGATAAACGGACACCGTCCAGCTCGACGGCCACGCCGAATACCGCATTACCACCTTCTCCTGAAACACCATTTACTGACAGCATCTGCGCAGCAGAACCTGCCAGGTGGAGATTTCTGTTTGTTTTTCCTCCAGGCAAAAGACTCGTCACATCTCCTACGCTAAGAACCTGCATATGATCAAGTGCGGTGCGGTCAATCAGGTAAGAAGTAGACAATGTATTGGCGTTACGCCTGGCATTGACCGCAACTTCCTTCAGCGTCAGATCCCTGGTGTCGAGAATGATGACAAGATTGGCGCGGGGCTGAGCAACTTCGAGATCTATATCTTTTGAAGCAAAACCCAGGCATGAAATTGTGAGCAGATGCTTACCCAGGGGAACGTTGCGTAGGTTGAATTCACCTTTATCATTGGCAACAGCAGAAAGATCAAGCGCGCTAATAGTAAGCGTAGCGAAAGAAACAGGCTGCTGGCGGTTGCTGATAACCTTTCCTGATATGCTGACCTGGCCCAACACAACACTGGTCAGACAAAACAGGAAAAAAGATAAAACTGCAATACGCATGGATACGCCGGAAAATTTGATAATTATATTCAATCATCCTAAGCCACCAGCCATGACAGTCATAGTAGTGATACCTGCTCCCGCAACGAAACGGTCGGTTCAAAAAAGGTTTAATCAGGCCTACACATGCAAGTTCTTAAGATCCTACAATTTACCGGGTACGATAACGTACCTGCGAACAATGCACATCCTTCACGCGGGCTAAAGGGGTGGTATAAGAGTCCGCAAATGTCGCTACGTAAGAGGCGAAGTGTTTACGATTTGGGGAAATAACTATGACGGGAATCACCGGCCGTCCTTTGCACTGCGGGTAACAGAAGAAGTTATATAAAAGTTCATGCGCAAAATTGTAAGCAGTTTGTCATATTCAAATCAACCGGGATTATTTTTTGATTAGAGAGCAGCCACTCTTGCGGGATTATGCAGGAGATCCCTGTCTGAACACTGATATTTTCAGACAGGGATCTGTGGCCCGGGGTTGTTATCTCACTTTTTTCGCATTTCGTAAACGCAGAAAAAGGAAATTGTACCGCGTTAATACGGCAGGTCATCTTTTCGTGCAATGAAACATATCCCGGATATAGAAGACGCCGTCAAATACTTCCGTCCACTGCGCGTTTGCGTTATTATGATACTTCCCTTTCATAAAGAACATCGGTTTTTCTGACGGATTTGCCAGGCGATAAGCTTTCAGATCAACAAAGGCATAAGGTTGTTTATGGGAAGCCATCCAGCTTTCTATTCCATTCTTATGGGGTTTTTCCACCTTATAGGGTTTTACATAGATCCGCCCGGCAGTGCCTTTATAGGAAGTAAAACCAAGTACATACATAGTGTCTTTCAGGATCTTGCCTAACTCATTTCCCATGGACAAATGGGAGCCATACCGGCTTAAAGGAAATGCATCATGGGTATTTTTTGCGATGTGAAAATTATGCGCCCAGATGATGATCTTACGGCCGGCATATTTGTAACGGTAAAGCCAGAGGAAATTAGCCGCCATTTGCCGGTCGCGCGCGCTTGACCCTTTAAAAGAATCCTTGGCAAACCAAATATGTTGCTGTGTATATCCTCTAACACTTTCAATTAATATTTTCGCGAGGGAAGAATCGGGCAAAGGCTTTAATTCGAGGCCAATGCTATCCAGCAATCCATCGAAGTATAAGAGGCTGTCTGCCGGAATCACTTTGCCGGAATGCAGTGGATAATAACGGGCGATATAATCGAACAATGGAACGATCTTCTCCGTGTAACGACTGCCTGCTTTTTCGAGCAGTGCGCGCATATCATTTGAATAATTCTTTCTCCTGTATGCGCCATGCAACTGGCTGTCAAATCCCGTCACTGCGATCGGTGATGAAGTGTTGTAACTGCTATCGATATAGGAGAACACAGAAGAGCACTCGATACAATCGGTCCAGATGGGAAACACATTTCCTCTCATCAGTTTCATTGGAGATTCGCGCTTTGCGTTGGCCTCATCCTGTGCAAACAACAACCCGTAAAAATCACTTTCGAATGCGATCACATCAAACCCCTTTTTCTCGTGCAGGTAACGAATCAGGCGAGCCTTGGCTTCAAATGCCGGCGCATCACCATGATCCTGCTCGCCCAATGAAACGATCTGCGCATCGCCGATCGCGTTTCCGATCGCCTCCAGGTCACTGAAGTCGGTATCAGAAATGTCAATACTCTTTATCACTTTCGTATTGGCTTCAACAAATTTTTTTATATCCGTTTGCGCATGCAGCGTGGTGACATGGATGAACAGGAAAAGAAAAATGATTGCTTTCATAAATAAGTTTTGATAAAACTACTTGTCGGAAAAACTTTAAATGTCCGCGATCTGCGAACACCCTGTTTTTGTCTGCAACGCATAGCCTTGTCAAATCAAGGTCGTGTGGTGAAGGATTTTCCTGAACGTTCATTCGAGGGCGGATAGCGGATGGCCGATGGCCGATGACCGGTGGCCGGTGGCCGATGGCTGATGATCGATGGCAAACACCTGTTAGCCGCAATAACCTATACCGGTTAGGAGCAATAGCTTCAATCTAAATGCGGCCATCGGCCATCCCTGGCTATTGAGCATGAACGGGGCAGGTTGAGAAAAGTTATGCCTTAAAAGGAAGTTCATACCCGGTTGACAAGGGCTGAACACGGATGTTCGCGATACGGAAAACTTTCCGCTGCCCGAAGTTTTAGGCAGTTCACCAAAATATCTATAAGCGTTTAAAATTCAATTATTTGAATAGTTCTTCCATTTACCCCTTCCCGCCTTTTTACGGTGTAGTTTTTCCCGATATAGAAAGCCTGAAAAACGGTCCCGTCCTACCTTTGCGCCTTAATAAAGCAACTTGTTGCAATTTATCGTTTGTTCATACGCACCAAAGCAGCCAATCATATCATGAAAAAAACATTACTGGCCATCCTGTCATTTGCTACGATCACGGCAGGTGCCCAACAAAAAAACGTGTTCTTAGACCAGGCATTCTGGAAAACCAATCCGTCTGTGGACGCTGTAAAAGCGGAGATCGCGAAAGGCAGCAATCCTGCAGAATCAAACAGCAATGCGTTTGACGGCGTTGTGATGGCTATCAATTCCATGGCACCAAATGAATCGATCAAATTCATGCTGGATCAGAAAGGAAACGAGATCAACAAGATCACACATGATAGCCGCACTTACATCTTCTGGGCTGCAAACCGCGGGAATGTGGAGCTTGTTGAATACCTGTTGAGCAAAGGCGCGAGGATCGATCTGGAAGACAGCCACGGCACCTCTCCCATGGGCTTTGCAGCCGGTGGTGGCCAGGCCAACCCGAAACTCTATGAAGCATTTTTCAAAGCAGGCGCAGATGTAAAGATCCTGAATCGTGATGGTGCAAACCTGCTGATGCTCGGTATCGCCAATGATAAAGATCTTGCCCTCACCAACTTCCTCGTTTCAAAAGGGCTTTCCCTGCAAAGCGCGGACAAGAACGGCAATACGGTGTTCAATTACGCTGCAAGAACAGGCAATACTAAACTGCTGAATACTTTACTGGAAAAAGGAGTTAAGTATACCGATAATGCCCTGCTCATGGCAGCGCAGGGAACACGCGGCACGGCCAATACACTTGAAGTGTATGAATACCTGGTCAACCTCAAGATCAAACCAACGGCTGTAAATGCAAACGGCGAAAATGTGCTGCACATCCTCGCACGCAAACCCAATCAGAAAGAAATTATCAGCTATTTTATTGCAAAAGGTGTAAACCCAACACAGGCGGACAATGATGGCAATACACCATTCATCAATGCGGCAGCTACAATAAAAGACACGGCAACATTGTCGCTTTTGCTTGGCGCACCAAAAAACATCAACAATACAAACAAAAAAGGAATTGCTGCTTTGGCACTTGCCGTTCGCAGTAATAGTCCTGAGATCGTAAGCTATCTTCTCAGCAAAGGTGCAGACACTAAAATAACCGATGCAGAAGGCAGCAACCTCGCCTCCTACCTCGTTCAATCGTACAGTGAACAAAGAGCAGCTGAATTTGAAGCAAAACTGAAATTGCTGCAGGATAAAGGTTTCGCTGTAAATACACCGCAGAAAAATGGCAACACCCTTTATCACCTTGCGGTAGCAAAAGGCGATCTGGCTTTGCTGAAACGTGTATCGCAACTTTCTGTCGATGTAAATGCAAAGAACAACGAAGGTCTTACTCCATTGCACAGAGCCGCGATGATCGCAAAAGATGACGCGATCCTGAAATACCTGCTGTCCGCTGGTGCTAAAAAAGACCTGACCACCGAGTTCAAAGAAACGGCTTTCGATCTGGCCGTGGAAAATGAGAACTTCTCCAAAAACAATATCAAACCTGATTTTTTAAAGTAAGATGATGATGAAAATCTTTAAGTTCAGTTTACTCGTAGCCATGATCTGCAGCCTGCCGGCAATCGGTTTGGCGCAGGGAAGCAAATACAAATGCATGCTGCAGATGTCCAACTACATGGGCGAAGGAGCTTATGTAGTGGTATCACTGGTCGATGCCAAAGGCAACTACGAAAAAACATTGTACGTAATGGGTTCCGATAAGAAATGGTATCCCAATCTCAAGCAATGGCACAAAGCCTACTCCAAAAAGCCTTCTAACATCAGCAGCATCACCGGCGCATCTGTAACCGGAGGCGACCGCAGCATGACTGTGATCGAGATAGACAACAACAAGATCAATGCAGGCTACAAACTTCGTTTTGAAACGGCCGTAGAAGATAAAGAATATCATGAAAAAGATGTGGAAGTTGCCCTTACGACGGAAGGGCTGGCGGCTAAAACGGAAGGAACAGGGTATATACGGTATGTGAGGTTGAGTGCAAGCAACTAATAAAAAATCAAAAGTCAAAAAGCCTCGCTTAAAATGAGTACTCTCTAATAAGCGAGGCTTTCTTACTTTTTAATTTTTAATGTTGACTTTTTCGACCTGACCACTTTCCCCGCATCTGTGATCATAATGCAGGAATACTCCGGATATTTTTTTAGCAGTTCTAATCCTGCTTTTTGTCCAAGTACCATGAGTGAAGTACTGAAGCCATTGGCTTTCTCGGCGCTTGGACCGAATACTGTAACACTTGTTAACCCGGTCACGGGATAGCCGGTTGAAGGATTGATTATGTGCGAGTATCGTTTCCCATTAAACACCACGTACTTTTCATAGTTGCCGGAAGTTGTTACAGCACCTTCTTTCAACGGCACAACAGCAAACAGTTCATCCCGTTGTTTTGGATTGGTGATGCCGATGTTCCATGGTTTTCCATTTGGCTGCGTACCCCAGGTGGCCATATCTCCGGATCCATTCACGATCCCGGCTTTTACACCACGGGCAAGCATCATATCGCGGCAACGGTCTGCCGCATATCCTTCACCGAGTGCTCCAAAGCCGATCTTCATCCCCGGCAACTTCAAAAAGATCGTGCTGTTTACACTGTCCAGAATAATGTTTTTATATCCTACTTTCTCTACGGATTTCCTGATCGCTTCCGGCGTAGGCATCTCTTCCATCGATCCATCAAACTTCCAGATCCGGTCCATGGCGGCAAAACTAATGTCAAAGCCACCATTGGTGATACGGGAAAATTCAAGTCCGCGCTGCGTAAGTTCAAACACTTCACGGTCCACCTTTACCGGATGCGAACCTGCTGCCGCGTTCACCTGCGAAACCTGCGAAGCGGGCTTCCAGTCGGAGATCAGGAATTCAATTCTCGACACTTCCGCGATCATGGTATCGATATAACGCTCCGCCAGCACAGAATCCTGCGCCACGATAGTGAAATCAAACCGGGCGCCCATCAGCATCGTCGTCCGCTTTCGTAACACCTGAGCCGAAGATCCCATCGCTACACCCGCAAACAATATTGTGATCACTACACTTTTAAGCAATAAACGATTCGACATAGATGATCAGGAATTGATAAAAAAACAGGAGAAGCTTCTCAAACGCCTCTCTATATTCACGACCCAAAGCTACACTTCGAAGAATAAATACAATTACGGAAACGGGAATAAAGCTTATCTTAATCTGTTCAACAAGCACACCACCACGCCCTTTTCTATTAAATGCTTAATTTAGCAAGTATTTTATTAAAATCCTGCCACTTGTATCGCATACAGCGACCTACGACAAACAGGCACCTTTATCATGATCCAACAAGCAATTATACTCGCCGGTGGCCTCGGCACCCGACTTCGTGAAGCAGTTCCTGATCTCCCGAAATGTATGGCGCCGGTAGCCGGTCGTCCGTTTCTTTACCACGTGATCAACTATCTGCAACAACAGGGCATTACCTCCTTTATTTTTTCCCTGGGATATAAACACGATGTGATCGAACAATACCTTAAAGATGAATTTCCTGCCCTGAAATATGAATGCGTTATCGAAGCCGAACCCCTCGGCACTGGCGGCGCAATCCAACTTGCATGTAAACACGCAACGGAAGAACAGGTATTGGTCACTAATGGAGACACGCTGTTCAAAGTGGATCTTGCCCAGCTCTCCGCATTTCATCGATCGCAAAACGCGGAATGCACACTGGCATTGAAACCCATGCAGAATTTCGATCGGTATGGTATGGTTGCTGTAAACAGCGATGGCATCGTTGAAAACTTTCAAGAAAAACAATTTTACAAAGAAGGACTGATCAATGGTGGCACGTATCTGCTCGATGTCAGTGCATTTCTTGCGCATAAATTCCCATTGAAATTTTCGTTTGAACAGGATTACCTGGAAAGATCAACGTCCTCCGGCAGACTTGCCGCACTTGCGCAGGACGCCTACTTTATCGATATCGGTATTCCGGAAGATTTCAACCGCGCGCAGAACGAACTCAAACACCGCAATCTTCAATTAAGCGACATCGATAAGAACTGGACGCTTTTCCTTGACCGTGATGGTGTGATCAACGAAGACAAACCCGGCAGTTACATCTTTTCCACAGACGAGTTTGTATTTATGGAAGGCGGACCTGCACTATTCAAAATCCTCGCAGATCGTTTTAAATACATCGTGGTGGCCACCAATCAACGTGGTGTTGGCCGTGGGCTGATGACAGAAGACACGCTCAAAGAGATCCATCATAAAATGAAGACTGCAATCGTCACTTCCGGCGGCAAACTGGATGGGATCTATTACGCATCATCCATTCATAATACCGACCAGTTCCGTAAGCCTAATCCCGGCATGGCATTACAGGCAAAAAAAGACTTAAGCAACGTTGACCTCCATCGTTCCGTCATGATCGGTAACAATGTGAGCGATATGCAATTTGGCCGGGCTGCAGGCATGTACACCGTTTTTCTGACCACGACAAACAAGGAAATCCGCCTGCCGCACCCTGATATTGATCTTATATTTAATTCGTTACAGGATTTTGTCAAAGCTTTAGCAGAAACTGCATAATTAATTCAGTTGCCCGTCGTTTACGGTGCACAGGTTATAATATCCATGCACATGAAAAAAACATCCATCAGTGTAAAAATCTGCCTGCTGGCTTTACTGGCGGTGATAATGCTCGGCAATGCCGTTAACGGACAGCTTATCACGCCGTCAGATAAAAGGAAGCTTCAGCACAAGGAAGACACACTCCAGGAATATGCGCGTTATATGATCACGGACGAAGAACCTGCCGACCGGATGGTTTCTGACAGTATTTTCGTGCGAACCCTGGTTAGAGCACTACAGATCAAAAACTCTTTTTACTATCCTTTTGATTCCATCCAGGGTGTTTCAAGACTTTATGCGCCCGACTCCACCTTCCGCATCTTCACCTGGAATATGCAGTTTGATGATAATTACTGCCGGCAAAAAGGAGCCATACAACTGCGGACAAAAGACGGCTCTTTAAAACTGATACCATTAAGAGATGTATCAGAATTTACAGACAATGCAACAGATTCAGTACGTACGAAAAATAACTGGATAGGCGCGATCTATTACAACATCGTTAAGACTCAGTATAACAACAAAGACTATTACACACTCTTCGGCATCGATTTCAATACGCCCATGAGTACAAAAAAATGGGTAGAAGTAATGCACTTCGATGAACGGAATGAGCCGCTTTTCGGTGGACAATTCTTCAGCTTCGCGCAGGATTCAACACCCAAACCTGTTGCTTACCGCTACGGACTTGAATACAAAAAAGATGCGCGCGTATTGCTCAACTACGTGAAAGATCTTAACCTCATCCTTGTCGATCACCTGATTTCTGAAACAGATCAGCAGGATCTCCCCTGGACTTTTGTTCCGGACGGCGATAACGAAGCATTCAAATGGGAAAATGGAAAATGGAACCATATTGACAAAGCCTTTGATTACAAAGTGGACATGCGCGGCGTCGATCCTTATATGGGTAACCCTCCGGTGGAAGATCCTTTAATGGATAAGAAAGGAAATATCAATATGAAGAAACTGGAAGAGCAATCTGAAAAGAATAAGGCAAAAGAAAAACCAAAGACAGGTAATAACCGGAATAATTAAACACAACA
>JBEVKW010000319.1:0-3013 GCA_040509495.1 Chitinophagaceae bacterium
AATACTGCTGCGGGCACGGTTAGCAAGCCGAACACAGGTACCTTCAGTATAGCGCGTTTTTCTAATGCTGGTCTTGTTAAAGGGATCGGCACTATTGAAATCCCAACTATGCCTGCAAATACTGGTCGCCTCGAGCCAGGTAATTCCCCGGGATCCATTGGCGTACCTTCTAATTTTTTCACAGGAAAAGCGCCAACGCTTAATTTAGAGATCGCCGACGGGAGTGGAGCCGGCATAGGACATGATGAGGTTAGCATTACCGGTGCAGCAAATCTTTCCGGAACAATTATCAATATTGCAGGAAATGATCTTACAGCACCAGCTGGCCCCTATACTGTTCTTACAGCTGATGCGAACTTTACAGCACCTCCAAATCTGGCAAATATTCATGTGGCTCCCGGATATACGGTGACCGTGAACGCAAACAATATCGTGATCAATAAAAACATCGTTCTTCCCGTATCCTGGGGCGATTTTGACGCTTTTGACGAAGCCGATAAAGTGCGGTTGCTCTGGTCTACTGTGCAGGAAGTTGATGCGTCGCATTTCATCATTGAATTTTCAACAGATGGTTCCTCTTTCGCGCCATTAGCAAAAGTTTCCGCGTCAGGCAATTCAAATGTCGAAAAACGTTACAACTATTCACATAACAGCCCGAGTGTGACAGGTACAAATTTTTACCGGCTTAAACAAGTTGATATAAACGGCAAATACGCTTATTCAAAAACTGTTACCATAAAACTAAAAACAAGCGGCCGCCCCATTATAACAGCAACACCGAATCCTGTTAGAAACAGCCTGCAGATATTTGCAACCCAGGCAAATTTCAAACTGATACTTACTGATCAGAATGGAAGAACATTGAAAACGCAGCAACTTGTGAAAGGCTCACAGTACCTTGATGTAAGTGATCTCGCAACAGGTAGCTATTTTCTTCTGTTCTCCAACGGAGACCGATCATTTTCCGAGAAAATCATCAAAACGAGATAAAACCTCCATATATTTTTCTCCTGAAGCCGCATCACCACTGATGCGGCTTTTTTATGATGTTTGTCAGTAACGCGTCGAAGAGGTATCATTACGATATCTATCTTATATATTTACGATTGATAAACAACAAATTAAAACCGGCAATAATAATTCTGCCCAAACGCTTGCCTACATTTTCGGATTACTCTATTTTCACCCTTACTTTCATTTATCCTACCACTTTTGACCCCTTCCTAAGATTTTTCAGATATACACTTAAGGTCCAACCTTCCTAGCCAAGTATTGCGTAAATCTGAACTGTATGAACTATAAATTTACCCTGCCTATTTTGGGCCTTATCTCTTTGTGCCAAACAAGCTTTGGACAAAATGCTTACCGCAGTAAACAGACCGGAACCAACTATGCGTGGACAACTCCGGCAAACTGGGAATATTTTAACGGGAGCACCTGGGTCGGTGCAGCTGGCTACCCAACTAGTGCGGATGATGTGATCACTATTTCTGCATCTGACAGTATTACACTATCAACAGCCATTGCAATTGACCAGGTCATCGTAAACGGAACACTTGCCATTTTCAGCGCAACACAAACATTGAACAATGGAACTGGCGTAGACATGGAGGTGAATGGGAAATTGCATGTCGGCCTGAACGGCATTCTTGAAGGGGCGGGATCATTACAGGTTAATGCAACGGGAACACTTTCCTTCCTGTTAAGCGGAGCAAGGGTCAGAACTGCGACCGTTAACAACGGTTCAGCGATCGCTTCCAACCCTGCAGGCACAGCTGCTTATGTTGAGTCGAATAACTTCATCAACAACGGAACGTTTTCCATTTTGTCTGGAATATTTACGATCCAGAACAGTGAGTTTATCAATAATGGAACGTTTAATATCTACTCAACGTCACCTGATAGTTATGTTCAAACTTCTGGCTCTGCTCCTACCGGGCAGTTCACTAACGCAGCCACAGGAACAATAAATAAACAGGTTTCGGGGGATTTTTACTTTAACCGAATTGTGAATAACGGACTCATTAAAGGTATTGGAGTACTGGATCTTCATACTATTCCTTTTAACAATGGAGTACTTGAGCCTGGCAATTCTCCCGGAGCGTTAAGCGTACCATATAACTTTTTCTCTGGTAAAACCCCTACGGTGAACCTTGAAATAGTGGATGGTACCGGTGCCGGTTCGGGTCATGATCTTGTAACCATCACAGGTGTTTCCGCAAATCTCTCCGGAACGGTGATAAATGTTACGGGAAATACTGCTGCACCTGCCGGCTCCTACACAGTTGTAACGGCGGAAAATAATTTCATTGGTGCTGTTCCTTCCGTAATTGTTCCATCCGGCTATTCGTATACTATAAATGCAAATAACATTATAGTTACAAAGAATATTGGGCTTCCGGTAAGCTGGGGCGAGTTCAATGGATTTGATGAGTCAGATCGTGTACGGTTGGTTTGGTCAACCATTCAGGAGATTAATGCTTCTCATTTTGTAGTGGAATTCTCCGCTGATGGCACTAATTTTCAATCAGTGGCTAATGTGTCTGCCTCTGGCAACACCAATACAGAGAAGAAATATTCGTATGTCCACACCACTCCAAGCTTGACTAACGTCAACTTTTATCGTTTGCGGCAGGTTGATATTGATGGCAAATTCAGTTATTCAAGAACGATCACGGTGAAGTTAAAAGCAGCCGGACGTCCAACAGTTAAAGCTACACCTAACCCGGTGAGGAATAGTCTCCAAATTATTGCCACACAACCAAACTTCAAGATGATACTAACTGATCTGAATGGGAAAACATTGAAAACGCTTCAAGTGGCTCAGGGTTCACAATATCTTGACGTAAATGAGCTTCCTACTGGTACATACTATTTGTTATTTTCTGATGGTCAAAACTCGTTCTCTCAGAAAATCATCAAAACAAGATAATACAGGTACTGCACGGACAGATTAAAGATTGAAGTCTATTGCAGATGAGGAATCGGATAAAGGAAAAGGCCCGTTGAACGG
>JBEVKW010000320.1:0-9099 GCA_040509495.1 Chitinophagaceae bacterium
AGGATCGGAGCTGCTCCCACCGGTTACCAGGGTGTGAATGACCTGGTGGCAGACAATCACGACCTGGAGATCGTGAAAAATCCGGGCCGTACACAACTGTACAATGCCATCAAAGTATCCGGCAGAACAAAAAATAAGCTGGGCGTTGGGATCCTCAATGCAGTTGGTGCGCCCATGTATGCTGCTGTAAGAGACAAAACAACGGGAGAGGAAGCTGAGATCAAAACGGAATCACTTACAAATTATAATATCCTTGTGCTGGATCAGGCGCTCCGCGGCCGCTCCTATGTGACATTCACCAATACGAATGTACTCCGCGATGGGCATGGCCGTGATGCGAATGTAAGCGGACTTGATTTTAGCCTTTACGATAAAAATAATAACTACAATCTTCGCGGATATGCGCACTACAGCAAGATATTTGGTCCTGACTCCTATGACGGGTTTAACACAATGATCCGCGCAGGAAAGGTGAGTGGACATATCCGCTATATGGCTCAGAATATCGTAAGATCTGTTGACTACGACCCTACAGACCTTGGTTATTTGCAAACGCCAAACCAGGTCATCAATAGCGGTACGATCAGCTATAACCAGTTCAACCCGACAAAACATTTTCTTAACCAGACCTACTCACTTTCTGTAACACAAAGCAGCCTCTTCAAGCCGGGCAGCTTTACCGATCTTACTATTGAGGCGAGCGCTTTCTGGTATTTCAAAAACTTCTGGGATGTGACGTTGAGAGCTTCCTATCTGCCCGATCAGCATGACTACTTTATCCTTGGCAGGGAAGTGGATCAGTATGCCCGGCGTCCGCAATACGGAACACTTGGACTAAGCGGAAGTACCGATAGCCGCAAGCGGCTGTTCTTCAGTTATGATTTGCTGGTCGCCGATTTCTTCAAAAATCCTGAGAAGAAATATTACATTATCGACGGAGGCCTGCGTTATCGATTCAGCAATAAACTGACGATGGAGCTTTCCCATCGCTATGAAACGGAAACAGATTATATCATTTCCGCCGGCCGTGACGGAATGAACCGTCCAAGGATCGCCTTCGTGGATCTGAAAGATGTGTCATCCGTGCTTTCGGGCATCTATAACTTTACGCCGCGTATCAACCTTACTTTGCGCATGCGACATTACTGGAGCAACGTAGATATTAAACGGATCGCTCATGTAGATGGTTCAGGTCTGCCGGTCAACCAGGTAGCATATTCAGGGACTGATAATATCAATTACTTTAATGCCGATGCTTTTCTGACATGGGATTTTCAATACGGGAGCCGGCTGATCCTTGGTTATAAGAACTGGCTGGGTACTGACGAGATCGTTGACGGTATGCGTTATAAAAGATATATTCCGAATCTCGGACAGGCATTGTCGCTCCGGCATGGTAACGAACTGACCGTTCGTTTCATCTATTTCCTGGATTATAATAAGCTGCGGAAGTAAAACTTAAGAGTTGATAGTTTTTTTCTGGAGCTGAACAACTTCGTTTCCCATAATGCCGAATACGTCATCACCAACAGATGGGCGAACCTGGTACGAGCCGGTAAACCGGCTGAATGCGGGTAAAATACACTGTGATCCGGAAAAGTAGAAGCACGGCATACTAAGCGCCTGCTTCCCGCGGCCTCTGATGGTTACACTGGGATGAACATGGCCTGAAAATAAAAAGTGATCAGCCGGAATTTCTTCTACATCATCTGTGTCATGCGCAAACAGGAAAGGAAAGAGGGGCAGCGGATCATTGTGCACCAT
The DNA here is from genome assembly GCA_040509495.1 of Chitinophagaceae bacterium. Taxonomy (GTDB): domain Bacteria; phylum Bacteroidota; class Bacteroidia; order Chitinophagales; family Chitinophagaceae; genus Terrimonas_A. The sequence goes on from JBEVKW010000320.1 coordinate 1,765, forward strand.
TATATCAGCTTCTTCATACCATCTGTTGTCCAGTATATCATGATTGCCTTTCGTAAGATGCACTTCAAGAGAAGAAAAATCCTTTCGCCATTTACGGAACAGGTCCAGTTCTCGATTGGCAATACTATGGCTGAGGTCGCCAACAATGATCAGCCGTTCTGCTTTAAAGAAAAGTATCTGTGAAAGCAGCCGGTGAAGATCGTCCTTATAGATAGCGGGAGGTACGCCGATACCTTCTTTCCGGAAATGCCCCGTTTTGCCTACGTGCAGGTCCGCAATGATGAGGGTTTTCTGCCCTTCCCAAAATAAAGCTCTTTCCCCGCTCATGACAACATGTTCACCAGCGATCATATGTGATAAATATCGGGTCATATTCAAATCGAAAAGCGTATTAACGGAATTTTTGCCTGGAGCGATTTCACCGGATTAGTAAAATACATCAATAATCTGATGTTCTCAATAGCAGGATCCGGTAAAATTTTAAACGGATATTACATCACTATTGTTCAAATGATCGTTGACCCCGCATAATGATCTACACCAGGAACAGGTATGCAAGTTACACAACCTGCTTTAGTAATACGATCATTTCGTCCCGCCGGAAGAACATGGCCCAATCGAGCGGAGTGCCGTTATGATGAAGATCTTTAATGGAAAGGTCGGGCTTGTATTGCAATGCAAGCTGCAGAAGCGGTAAGTCATTCTTTTCAGCAGCAACGTGCAATAACGTGCCGCCCCATTCGAAATAGCGTCGGTCGATCTCTCCCGGATCTTCGCGAAGCAAGTCAGCGGCTTTATCTTTCCAACCAAGATTCCATGCATCGAGCCCTGTGAGTAATGCGCCATGGTCTGTCAGCCAGCGTGCAGCTTCTTTTTGATCAACATACACGGCGAATTCCATCCATCTCATTCCATTACACATTGGTTTGGCAAGGATCTCCAGCGGCACAGAAGATGCAAGCTGATCCAGTGTTTCCAGGTCTCCGGAACCGACCGCTTCCGCCAATTGTATCTCATTCGATGATTGGGTGAGATAATTTTTATTCATCAGCCACCACGTGGCTCCATAGCTGATAAAGCTGAAGCCAACCTTTTCATATAACGGCCGGCCAATGTTATTCGCATTAAGTGTTACATAGCGAAATCCTTTTTTCCTGCTGATCATCGCAGCTGCATGCAATAGTGCTTTCCCTATTCCTTTTCTTCTTTGCTCCGGAACCACGCCCATGTTATACAGTCCGGCAACATTTGCTGTTCCTTCGGAAAAAAACAGGCAACAATGTCCAATGATCTTTTCTTCGTACCAGGCAGTTACCCTGCAGGCTTGTTCAGGGTATTGTTGTAGTAGCCGGGAGGAAAAATAAGCGCTGTCTTCTCTGTAAGGCAGGTCATTTACAAGACTTACGCCGATACTGGTTTCTTCACTGATCCGGTAACCTTCAGGCAGCACTTCATTAAAGGTTCTGTTCAGTGTATCCAATGCCATCCAGCAAGGCTGCCATCCGGGTTGCCATCCACGGGCAAGAAGATGCAGGCCAACATTTTCCGGTTGCGCGGGCAATAATGACCAATAGCCGGCGGTGGCGGGAGCCTGCTGCCTGAAATTTTCCATCAGGGCATTCAGCTCATCACCTGCGTTTTCTTTTGTCAGGGAGGGAAACATTACGGTGCTTGCTTCGTTTCCGTTGATACAGGTCCATTCAATCCCATTTCCTTTTCTAACGTTGCCGCCGAGGCAGGCCGCGTTGAGTGAAAATAGCTGGCGATGATTTTCCGCAGCAGCTTTCTCCAGTTCATGCAACGTTAATTGATGAGGATGCTCATTATTCATAAAGGATTTTTAAAAGCATCAAACCGATCTTACATGATGGTTTACGCTTCCGGTTCAGTTATATTTTCAGGTTATCTCTCCAGTAACAATTGCATTTTCTTCACCCTGTCTTCCAGTTTTTCAGAAGAAAGATCTTCGCGCATACTGTCAACTTTTATAGGGAAGCAGAAGGGGGTCAGTTGCTGAGGCCAGGTGATGATAATCTCTGAGGTCTGTATCCGTTGCAGCATGTCTCTCAGTCGCGCCTCTTCCATTTGCTGCGCAAAAACCTCGGCATATGCCTGCCGCATCAACAGGTTATCGGGTTCATACTCCGCGAATACCTTGAATAATAAAGATGCAGACGATTGAAGATGTCTTGCTTTTTTATATTCGCCCGGATATCCCTGGAAGATCAGGCCGCCGATGACGGCGATATCTCTGAATTTTCGTTTTGCCATTTCGGTTGAATTCACGCTTCGCTGGATATCCTCGAAAAGATTATCCGGAGAAAAGAGTTCATATACATTGGTATCATCCACCGGGATCGGCTGATCGCTTAATAATTCGAAGCCATAGTCATTCATTGCAAAGGAGAAGGTGATCGGTCTGATCCTGCTGATACGGTAGGCGAGGATAGCTGCCATTGCTTCGTGTACAAGCCGCCCTTCAAATGGATATACAAATAGATGATAGCCGTCTCTTGTTTCGATCTGCTCGATCAGTAATTCGTTTGCTTTTGGAACATGGGAGTGTTTTTCCTGGCGGTCGAACAACGGTTTCAACGCCTGTAGTTCTACAGCTTTCAATCGTTTTTTTTCAAAGGCAAGATCGAATGTTTCGCGAAGTTTTTTACCAAGATTGGCAGATAGCGGCATACGGCCTCCATTCCAGCTGGGAACTGCTGATTTCTTTGCGTTGGATTTCTTTACAAGCACGGTCATGTCTTTGATCATAACCAGTTCAAGGTTGCGTCCGGCAAGTGTAAATGTGTCTCCGGGTTCAAGCCGGGAGATGAAGTATTCTTCTATCACTCCGATAAATCCACCACTGAGGAATTTCACTTTCAGCATTGCATCGCTAACGATCGTGCCGATATGCAACCTGTGCCGCATTGCAACCCTTCGTCCGGTGATGCGGAATACACCGTCAATGATCTCCACTTTTTTATATTCGTCATATTGCTGAAGTGCAGTACCACCTTCAGTGATATAATGTAATAGCTGGAACCATTCGTCTTTTGTGATCTCCCGGAAACAATATGTTTGCCGGATCTCCTCCCATACCTCATCGGGGGTAAATCCTTCAGAGATCGCAAGTGTGCAGAGATATTGTATCAGCACATCAAAGCACAGTAGCATCGGATCGCGGCTTTCAATCAGCTGCTCGCTGATGGCTTGTTTTAATGCGGCGGCTTCTACCAGTTCAAGCGAATGTGTTGGGAGGAAATAGATCTTGCTTACTGCATCTGGTTGGTGACCGCTTCTGCCCGCACGTTGCAGGAAACGGGCAACGCCTTTGGGTGAGCCAACCTGGATCACGGTTTCAACAGGTCTGAAATCGACGCCGAGGTCAAGTGATGCTGTGCAGACAACTGCCTTGAGTCTTCCCGTATGAAGATTCTCTTCCACCCATTGCCGTAATTCCTGGTCGATACTTCCATGATGCAACGCAATGGCGCCTGCCAGTTCAGGTGCTGCGTTCAGTAATGACTGATACCACATCTCACTCATGCCTCTTGTGTTAATGAAGATGAGCGTGGTCCTGTTTTCCATGATAATGGGAACCACTTTGTGAACGAGCTTTATACCCAGATGTCCGGCCCAGGGATATTTTTCAATTTCATCCGGGATCACTGATTCTACTTCGATCTCCTTGCGCATGTTCGCGCGAACGGTCACTCCTTGCCGTTGAATATTCGAGAGCAATACTTCTTTTGCCTGTTCAAGATTTCCGATAGTCGCCGAGATGCCCCATAGCCGGAGCGGATCGCCCGCATTTTTTTGCGATCTTTTTTTTACGCCAACGATCCTGCTGATCGCAAGTTCAACCTGGACACCTCTTTTGCTTCCGAGCAATTCATGCCATTCATCAATCGCCAGTATCCGTAATGAGTCGAGTGTTTCCGGATAACCTTTTTGTGCAAGCAGGAGGTGCAAACTTTCCGGGGTGATGATCAGCACTTCGGGCATTTGTCTTTTCTGACGCGCTCTTTCATTGATATCTGTATCGCCGTTACGGATCCCGACCTTCCAGCTCATGCCCAGTTCGGCAATTACTTCTTCCATTGCGCGGCCAATATCTTTTGCCAGCGCACGCAATGGCGTGATCCATAGCAGCTGTAATCCGTTCTTTGCTTTTGTTTGATAATTATCCGGATACCTGTTGATGAAATCTATCAATGCACCGAGAAAGACCGAGTAAGTTTTACCAAACCCAGTTGGCGCATTGACCAACCCGCTTTCTCCCGCAAGAATATTTCTCCATGCTTCTTCCTGGAAGCTGAACGCCCGCATTCCGCGCCCAGTGAGCCAGTTCATGATCACGTTATACCCGGGACTGTTCTTCATTTCTCCTGAGGACGTTTGATTTGAGAGTTTAATAGTTTATTAGTTTGAAAGTTTAATGGTTTAATAGTTTGATGGAGCAAACTGTTAAACTCTATAACTATTAAACTTTTCAACTTCTGTTCCTCACTTCCCATAAACTTCCAACATTTTTTTCAACTCCTCTAAGGTATTGATCTCTTCTGGTTTCTTGTCTTTTCGCCAGCGGCTGATGCGTGGAAATCTCAGGGCGACGCCAGATTTATGGCGGTTGCTGGCGGCGATTCCTTCGAATGCGATCTCGAAAACGAGTTCGGGTTTGACTGTTCTGACTGGCCCGAATTTTTCCAGGGAGTTACGTTTTACAAAAGAATCAACTTCATTAAATTCTTTATCTGTTAAGCCGGAGTAGGCTTTGGTGAAAGACACGAGTTTGTCGCCATCTTTTACTGCGAAGGTATAGTCGGTATATAAATTACTTCTCCGTCCGCTTCCTTTTTGTGCGTAGATCATTACTGCATCGATCGTCAGCGGATCAATTTTCCATTTCCACCAGTCGCCGCGTTTCCGTCCGACCTGGTATATGGATGATTTTCTTTTGAGCATGAGACCTTCTGATCCCATATCCCGCGACTCGTCGCGCAATGCCGTAAGTTCCTGCCAGCTTGTAAAATCTATTACGGGAGATAAGAGCAATTCCGGCCGGTTAATTTGTTTCGTTACTTCTTCCAGTTTTTCTCTTCGCTTAACGAGTGGCACGCCCCGCCAGTCTTCATATTCATATTCCAGGAGATCATAGCAAAAAAAAGTCATGGGAGCCTCCTGTAATTGTTTCTTCGTTACGTTTTTTCGTCCGATCCTTGTTTGCAGAACAGCGAAGGGAAGCGGCTTACCATCTACTGCCGGGATGATCTCGCCATCCAGCACTATTCCGTCAGGTAAGCTGTCTTTGAAAATGGCGTACTCGGGAAATTTATCCGTGAGGAGTTCTTCACCGCGGCTCCAGACAAACAGTTCATTATTTCTTTTGATCATTTGCCCGCGGATGCCATCCCATTTCCATTCCGCCTGCCATTCATCCGGTTCGCCCAGTTCCTCCGGTGGAGCTTCTAATGCATAAGCTAAATAGAATGGATACGGTTTCGACGAATCTGCTTTGATGTTCGATTCACTTAGCAATTCTTCGAATGTGATCACGGCTGGGTCCCAGTTGCCACTGATCCGGTGAGCGATCACACTGGGATCGAGTTCAACCGTTTTCGCCAGCGCATTTACCATGATCTTTTGTGATACACCGATCCGGAATGCTCCTGACAATAATTTGTTGAACACAAATTTCTCAGCAGGTGTTGCAAGCTCGCGCCAGGATTGTATCATGAACGCTTTCTTCTCTTCCTCGCTTCCTGCTGCAAGCTCCTGGAACTTTTCGATATAGTAATGCAAAGGGTGTGGCGTCGCTTCGGGATTTGTCAGCGAATCCGGGATCAGTAAGGCGATCGTTTCCGAAAGGTCGCCCACTGTATGGTAGGATTCTGCAAACAACCACAAAGGCAGGCCAATAAGCTCCGAACACCACTGTTGTATCAATGTCGAATTGATCGTACGTCTCGGACGCCGCCCGCTGAATAAGGCGATCACCCATACTTTGTCACGGTCATTCGCCACGGCGAAGTAGGATGATAAAGCATTAAGCTTATCGTTTGTTTTTGTCGATGTACCGAGTATGTTGACTAGTTCTGCGAATTGTTTCATGAGTTTGGGTTTCTAAGGTTTCAAAGGTTTGGTAGGTTTCATAGGTTCCATAGGTTCCGGAAATAGCAGGCTTCACTGGTTCCATTGCTTGAGTATTTATTAGTAAACAGGCGTTTCAAAACCTGTGGAACCTATGGAACTTACCAAACCTTCAGACCTCCCTAACCCTTCAACCTTCTTCCCGCTTTTCCTCTTCTGCGGTTTCTTCCTGTCCGTATTCTGTTTTTACCTCTGCTGCTTCAATGCCGATCTCATTGAGATAGCGGCTGAAGGCTGACTGAAAGCCATGCGTTACAAAAACTTTTTTTGCTTCTGTTGCCTTTATTGTCTGTAGTAATCCATTCCAGTCTGCGTGATCGCTTAATGCGAAGCCGGCGTCTGCATTTCTTCTCCTTAGATTTCCTCTTACCTGCATCCATCCACTGCATGCGCCGACGCTATATGGCGAGAAACGTTTCATCCACGGAGTTCCGTCAGCGCTTCCTGGAGCAATGACAACATTTCCCTTGAAGATCTCTTTAGGCATATCCGGTTGTACACGTTGTATAGCGGGAAGTTTATGGCCCGCTCCGATCAGTGCCTGATGCACGTTATAAACTGCCCCATGCAAAAAGATGGGTAAGCCTGTTGCTTCAACACAGGGGAGTAAGCGCTGTGCTTTTCCGAGACTGTATGCCAGTAACACAGAGGTCTTCCCCTGGCTGTGGTTTTGCATGATCCAGTCTTGTATATTCCGGAAGATCTCTTCCTGTGGTTTCCAGTTATAGATCGGCAGGCCGAAAGTTGATTCCGTAATAAATACATCACATTTCACGGGTTCGAACGCACCGCTGATGCCATCGTTTTCTGTTTTATAATCGCCACTGAATACCCAGACTTCACCTTCATATTCCAGTCTGACCTGTGAGGAGCCGATCACATGACCTGCGGGATGCAGGGATAATTTTACCCCGTTGATCCAGACAGGTTCATTCCACCCGATAGTTTCGTAAATGCCTGGCCCAAGTCTTAATTCAAGTAATGGTTTTGAATAAGTGTGGGAGAGGTATGAGTTGCTGCCAGGTCTGGCGTGATCACTATGCGCATGCGTGATCACGGCTTTATCTACCGGCTTCCAGGGGTCAATATGAAATTTCCCGGGAGGGCAGTAAAGGCCACGATCTGTGAACTGTATCAGGGGTGTAGGCAATGAGTACTGTTTGGGGAAATAATACAGTTTTCATGCCT
>JBEVKW010000321.1:0-7785 GCA_040509495.1 Chitinophagaceae bacterium
CTGATCTCGTATATCACCGGCCACATCTTCCCTGTGATAAACACTGTGCCGGAAGAAGGATTGTATGCAATCCCGTTCATTTCAAGAGAACCCGGATACATTTGCTTCACCTCATTAAAAAGAGAAGAAAGATCGATCCGGCCTACGATTACACCGGTGGCAGGATCGATCTTTACAATGGTAGAGGTCGTGTATACATTAGCATAGATAAAACCATTGATGTATTCAAGTTCATTCAACCTGTCAACCGGGTTTTGTGCATAAGAAACAGGCAATGTCTGTTTCATCACAAACGAATCCGGGTAATAATAGGTAAGCTGATTGGTGCCATCACTCATGATCAGATAAGTACTATCCGTCGTCATACCCCAACCTTCTTTATTGGGAAAGCTGAACTCACGAATCGGTTTAAAGGTTTTGGCATCATAGATAAAACCCTTTTGTGTTGTATAAGTCAGCTGATATATTTTATCACCAAAGAATACAATTCCTTCACCAAAATATTTACTACGGTCCAGCTCAGCCTTTACATCGATCCTTCCTGTTTTAAGGCTCAGTTCGCCGAACAACGATCGCGTACTAAGCAGATCAGGCTGGGCTCCTGTGCTTTCATACAAGGCTCCTTCGTGGAATAACAATCCTTCTGTAAAAGAAGTAGTATCATGCAGGTAAGTTCTTTTAACGGAGTAGTTGATCAGTGGAATAGGTGGTGTAGTTTCCTGAACAGGCTGATCGCTGTTATTGTTACAACTGATCAGGAATAAAAAGGCCAACGCGAACAGGGATAATTCTTTTTTCATAGAAACTTCTTATTTTAAACTATATGACTTTGTTTTTCCAGCGCCCGCTGCGCAGGTACAAAGATGATAAACAAAAGATCACACTCCAGTATACAAACTCCGATGCCCAGGCCACCACTAATGGTAAATGCCAGACGCGCAGAACAAGATAAACATAAATGCCATAAACCACGATCGCGACGATCTCGATCGCGAGATTGATCTTCGTATTGGCAGTGCCCGTAACAGCATTTAAGCAGACAGCCGAGACGGACATCAGTAATAGTGCGACCGATACGATCCGTAATACCGGTATGGCCTCTTTGATAAAATCGGTGTCTGTTGAAAAGATGCCCAGAAAAATTCCCGGTGCAAGATTGATGATCAGGGAAAGCGAGGCGGTGAACAGTAAACTCAGCTTCGCAATTTTCTTGACCAGTGTCAAAACTTCCGCCTGTCTTTTCTGCCCGATGATATTGCTCACCATCGCATTGCTCGTATTGGCAAACGCCCATACGAATACACCAAATACCGCAAACACAGTGCGCATGGTATTACTGATCGCAAGTGGTCTTTCTGCATGCTCTCCCGTTCCACTGTTTTCGATAAGGATGTAAAACAACAGCCATGCCCCCACGCTCAGTACGAACTGTAGGATCAGGGGAGCTGATTGCTGGAAGATCAATCCCGACAACTGTTTGTCAAACGCCAGGTATCTGAACAGCGAAAACCGGAGATGTAATTTCTTTATTACGATGATCGCAAACACGATCACCGCGCCGGCGATTTCTGCAAATACAGATGCGATCGCCGCACCGTTGAATCCCAGTTGCGGCAAACCGAATTTTCCGTAGATCAATCCATAATCCAGGAAGATATTCAACACAGCTTCTGCAATAAAGCCATATTTCATATAGCGGCTGTTATTCGTACCTACCAGCAGTGCATTCCCGATCTGGAACAGGTACAGGAAAGGAAGTCCCAGTATCCGGATGCTGATGAAAAGGGAAGCTTCCTGCCGGATCGTTTCATGATGAAGAACGGTCGACAGAAATAATGATCCTAAAAGATACGTGATGATCATATTCGCGATGGCAAACCCCAGCGCGATCCAGATGGCCTGTCCGAACATTTTCCCGATCTCTCCGGGCCTGTTTTCGCCGGCACGCCTGGCGATAAGGGCCTGCAAGCCGCTGTTCAGCCCGCTTCCCACCAATGCAAAGACCAGGTAAAACACGCCCGTAATTCCCGCCGCTCCCAGTTCCGTTTCTCCCAGGCCTCCCAGGAAGACTGTATTCGCCACAAAATTCAACTGTGGCACCAGCAGCGCCAGCGATATCGGCAGCGCTATTTTTAAGATTTGTTTAGTGGATATCTCAACCCGCAGATCGGTATTTGGAGCAATGTTTGCCATCGGAGGGAGGCAAAGTTAGGGAAAGAGTTGGTGGTGGGGAGGCTTCATGGATTTCAGAGGTTTAAGAGGTTTGACAGGTTCCATCAGTTCCATAAGTTTTTAATGGGCAATCTCAAAACCTTTGGACCCTACGGTACCTCTGAAACCCACAAAACCTCCCCACACCATCCAGCCCAAAACTGGCTTATTTTCCCTAACATTGCACCAATTAAAACGAACAGGTGAAACAGGTTTTTCATATCTCATCCGAATCAACTCCGTCTACTGGTGAGCAGGTACTGGCTGTAAGAACGGGGGAGAAGCATTTTGGATTTGCCGTTACTTCTCCTTCGGGGGATGAACTATATAAACTTGCCTGGTATACAGATGCCAGCATGGAAGAAAATACGTTGCAGGAGATCTATCAGAGTCATCCGGAACTGGGCGAACAATTTTCAAAAGTTATCGTATGTTTTGATCACCCGCAAAGCGTCCTCGTTCCACAGGTTTATTATAATATGGACGATGCTCCTGCACTCCTGAAGACGTTGTATGGTACGCTCAACAGGGATCTGCTGATGACCGAATATGTGCAGGACTGGCAGATCCAGAATGTATATTCCGCTCCCCGGGAAACAGCGGAATGGATCAGCCGGCATTTCTCAGACAGCGAACGTTGCCATACTTATACAATCGGTCTGAAAAACAGCGGTATTGCCGGTGCGGAAGATGTATTATCGGTGGATATCCGCCCGGATAATTTCTCATTGATCGTAACCCGTTCAAACAAGCTATTGCTCGCGCAAACTTATGCCTATGCAACACCAGCAGATGTATTGTATTATCTGCTGAATGCCTGCCGGCAGTTTTCTCTTACCCAGGAAACGGCGCAACTTGTTTTATCGGGATTGATCACACAGGAATCCGCATTGTATCGTGAACTTTATAATTACTTCCTGAATATACAGTTCCGGGAATCCGGCTGGAATATACAGGGAGAGCAGCAGTATCCCGCTCATTTTTTCACATCGCTTAATGACCTCGTACGATGCGCATCATAGCAGGAGAACATGGTGGAAGAAAGATCAATCCACCGGCGAAAATGCCTTATACACGGCCCACCACAGATATTGCCAAGGAAGGATTGTTCAATACCCTGCAGCACAAGCTGGATATTGAAGAACTGACCACGCTTGATCTGTTTGGCGGTACGGGCAGTATCAGCTATGAACTGGCTTCACGCGGCGCACAGCAACTCACGATCGTGGAAAAAGACCACGCCATGTTTGATTTTATAAAGAAAACCGCCGAATCACTTCATATCGACAATATGAAGCTGGTTAAAATGGATGTATTCAAATTCATCGAACAATGCACGGAAAAATTCGATTTTATCTTTGCCGGACCTCCCTATGCATTGACAACAATTGATGAACTGCCAAAACAGATCGCAGAAAAGCAATTGTTGAAACCTGGGGGCTGGTTTGTGCTGGAACATACACCCCGGAATGATTATAAGACCTTTCCCCTTTATAAGATGGAAAAGAACTACGGCACCACGATCTTCTCCTTTTTCGTGAACGAATAACTTTTTGGCCGGATATTGGGTGCAATATTGACTGGCGTGTAAGGAACGCGGCGAAAGCGGCGAACCGCAGCGTACGCGGCGAAAACAGCCATGGAGATATGTTGTATTTCGCCGCGCTCGCCGCATATCGTTGCGTTCGCCGCGTTCCTGATACGCCAGCCTAAATAAAGAATGCTACATGCTAAAAAAAGAAGCCCGAAAAATATATCGTCAGAAAAGAATGGATCTGTCCACCCAGCAAATGACCAAAATGGACGACCTGATGCTCATCCAATTTCAATCTGCTGGTGTGCCATTTATCCATTCCGTGCTTTCCTATTGGCCGATTGAAGAAAATAACGAGCCTGATACGCACCTGTTCACAGAGTACCTCAAATTCCGTAACCCGGAATTGAAAGTCTGCTATCCCGTGTCAGATTTCGCATCACTGACGATGCAGGCCGCCGTAACAGATGTCGATACGCCTTTTCTCAAAACCGAATTGAATATACATGAACCGGATAGTCGCGATATCCTGCAGCCGGAGCATATCGATCTTGTTTTTGTTCCCATGCTTGCATTCGATGTAAACGGTTACAGAGTTGGCTATGGTAAAGGCTTTTACGATAAATATCTTGCTTCCTGTGGCCCGGATTGCCTCAAAGTCGGATTCTGTTATTTCGGTCCGGTGGATAAACTGGACGACCTCCATGAATTTGACATACCTTTAGACATAGTTGTTACACCAGATAATACGTATGTTTTCTGATTTCTTTTTAAAGTCGTTCCGCATATTACTTCTGCCATTCGCGCTCATTTACTGGCTTGCCATTGTGATCCGCAACTGGTTGTTTGATAAGAGTATTTCCAAATCATCGTCATTTGCCCTTCCGCTTATCTGCGTGGGAAATCTTTCTGTAGGTGGTACCGGAAAATCTCCCATGGTCGAATACCTGGTAAGGTTGTTAAAAGACCGCTTCCGGGTGGCTACATTAAGTCGTGGCTATAAACGCAAGACCCGCGGCTATTCACTGGCCGGGCCATCCACGACCGCACTGGAAATCGGCGATGAACCCATGCAGTTCCACCTCAAATTTCCCGAAGTACCTGTCGCTGTAGGAGAGGAAAGAATTGTTGCCATTCCGCAATTACTGCACGATAAACCGCAAACGCAGGCGATCATCCTCGATGATGCATTCCAGCACAGAAGTGTAAAAGCAGGGCTGAACATTATTCTGACTGATTACAGTAATTTGTTTACCCGCGACTTTTATCTCCCCACGGGTGATCTCCGCGATCTTAAATCGTCCTACAAACGCGCGCAGATCATTGTCGTGACGAAATGCGATCCTGCCATCACACCGGAAGAAAAGCAAAAGATCATCAACGAAATAAACCCTCAACGAGGGCAGCAGGTTTTTTTTACGGCGATCGAGTATGGCGAAATGTATCATATTCTCGACAGCAGCAACTACAAAACGGCAGAAAATGCCGAAGTATTACTGGTGACGGGTATTGCGAACCCGTTGCCGCTGGAAAACTGGTTAGAAAATCATAGCCAGTCGTACCAGGTGATCAGGTATTCCGACCACCATATTTTCACGATCGATGACCTGAAAGAGATCCGGAAAAAATTCGAGGCAATGGAGGCGGAAAATAAAATTATTCTTACCACAGAGAAAGATGCCGTTCGATTGGTTAAATTCAACCAGGAAATTTTGGGCTGGCCGATCTATGTTATACCAGTCAGGCATCATTTTTTATTTAATGAAGGCGACTGGTTTGACCAGTCCGTCGTAAATTATATCCGGGATTTTGACAAATCCGCGAAAAACTAAATTATGGGTAGAAAAAATAACTCAAAGAAAAAGCATAATAAATCCAATGGATCAGAAGGAAAAACATTCAAGGGCAAGTTGGATATTACCCGCTCCGGAATGGGATTCGTGATCGTTCCCGACATGGAAACGGATATACTGATCAGACCGAATGATTTTAACACGGCCATGCACGGAGATACCGTGCTGGTAAGGGTTTCCGGGGGCGGCCGCAGGCTGCAGGGGGAAGTGACGGAGGTGATGGAAAGAAAACGCAAAGAATTCATCGGCCAGATCCAGATGAACGAAACCTTCGCTTTCTTCGTCGCAGAATCCGAAAAACCAATGCCCGATTTCTTTATACCATTGGGTAATCTGAATAAGGCGAAAAATAATGACCGTGTTCTTGCGCGATTGGTGAAATGGGAAAAAGGAGATAAGCGCCCGGTGGGTGAAGTGGTAAGCCTGCTCAGCGAAGAAAACAGCAATGATATTGCCATGAAGGAGATCCTGCTGGAAGCAGGCTTTCCGCTGGAGTTTCCCGATGATGCACTTGAAGTAGCTGCGCGCATCCCTGACGAAATCCCTTCCGCCGAGATCAAAAAAAGAAAAGACGTTCGTGAGATCCTCACTTTTACCATCGACCCGGTTGATGCAAAGGATTTTGATGATGCGATCTCTTTTCGCATATTGAAAAATGGATTGTTTGAGATCGGTGTTCACATTGCAGACGTAAGTCATTATGTGGAACCCGATAACGCTCTTGACAAATTCGCCTATCAGAAAGCAACTTCCGTTTATTTGCCAGACAGGGTGAATCCAATGTTGCCGGAACATATTTCAAACGTATTGTGTTCTCTTCGCCCGAATGAAGATAAACTCACCTTTTCAGCGATCTTCACGATCAATGCGAAAGCGGAGGTGAAGGATTACTGGCTCGGAAGGACCGTTATCCATTCAGACAGGAGATATACCTACGAAGAAGCGCAGGATATCATCGAAACAAAAGCCGGTGATAACGCGGAAGTGATCCTCACGCTGAATGATCTTGCGCAAAAGATGCGTAAAAAACGCTTTGCAAAAGGAGCGATCAACTTTTCGTCTCAGGAAGTTCGCTTCAAACTGGATGAGAAAGGAGATCCTATTGGGATCGTAGTAAAGGAAAGCAAGGAATCACACCAGTTGATCGAAGAATTCATGCTGCTGGCGAACCGATATGTGGCGGAGCATATTTCGAAGATAAAAGTGAAGAACAAACCCCTGCCTTTTCCCTACAGGATACATGATACACCGGACACGGAAAAGTTGTTGCCGTTCATCGCATTCGCCAATAAGTTCGGTCACAAATTTGACGCTTCCTCTCCTGAAGCGATTGCTGTTTCATTCAACCAGTTGCTGAAAGATGCCCATGGCAAACCCGAGCAACATGTACTTGAACAATTAGGGATCCGTACAATGGCGAAGGCGAAATATACAATAGAGAATGTCGGTCACTATGGGCTGGGATTCGCCTATTACTGCCACTTCACGTCTCCGATACGCCGCTATCCGGATATCATGGTGCATCGGGTATTGCAGGACGTACTGGACAATCACGTGGTAGTTGATAAGAAAATGGAAGATCGCTGCAAGCATTGCAGCGAGCGGGAACGTGCTGCCATGGAAGCGGAAAGAGCTTCTAATAAATACAAGCAGGTTCAGTATATGCAGAATCACGTTGGTGAAGACTTTGACGGCGTGATCAGCGGTGTGGCAAGCTTCGGCTTCTGGGTGGAAACCGTAGATACAAAATGCGAGGGACTGGTAAGTGTGAATACCTTGCTGGAATATGATGAGTTCAGGCATGTAGAAACTGATTATGCGCTGGTGGGCATGCGAAGCGGGAAGAAATTCAGAATGGGAGATAAGGTGCGGATCAAAGTGGTGGCAGCTAATTTGCTGAAACGGCAGTTGGATTATGATTGGGTGATAGTGGAGGATACTGCTAAGTCTGAGAGTACGCCTTCACCCAAATCTGGTACAAAATCATCGGCTAGGTCAACCGCTAAATCAGCGCAGACACCTAAAACGGATAAACCCAAAGCTGCCAGGCCGAAAGCTGAAAAGCCGAAGGGAAAGAAGAAGAAAGAGTAATTTAAGCCGACTGGCGTAGGAGTATCGCAGAGAACGCTAAGGACCGCAATGAACGCAAAGAGACTCCAGAAGTTCGGGGGCCTTAGCGCTCTTAGC
>JBEVKW010000322.1:0-3062 GCA_040509495.1 Chitinophagaceae bacterium
AAAGAATTTTCTTTTCTTTAGATAGATATTGATCATGATGGCAAAACGGATACGACCTAAGAAGCACCTTTATATTAACAGGATCAAAGCGGTTTTAGCAGATAAGAATAAGACCAGCGAGGAATTGCGAGCGCATTTTGGTGTGGCGCAATCGACGGTTTCGAATTGGGTGACTAATACGATACAGCCGGATGTGTATACGTTTTATGAGATAGCGAAGTTTTTGGATGTGGATATAAGGGAGTTGTTTGTGCCGACGAAGTAGTCGTTATTTATTTTACCTGATATTTTAAATAATTACGCCAGATAAATATTTTAAATGAAGGTCATTTTGTGATCGCTGAAAAATAAGATTTTGCTCTGTATTGACATTTACTATAGAATTATCTAAATTCACTAACGCTTCATAACCTTATCCGCTCCCTAATTTTTATGGATTGAAATTAATAGTGATTCTGTGTCATGACGATGCAAAGTAAACTGTCATGCCATGGATAATATGCTATGGGATAATAACTTCAAAATACGTACGAATCAATTTAAAAGAAATGGACTTTTTTATTAAACTAATTGATACGATTAAGTGGCCTAGCCTTGTGCTAATAGTGACGCTGATATTTTACAAGCCAGTGAAATCTTTGATAGAAAGAATAAAAAGCGTTAAGACGGGAAAACTTGGTATCGAAACAGATCCTTTACAAATACAAGAGAATAGTGAAAAAAAGGATAAACTAGTAGCGAATAATAACCAATCGAAAGTCGAACTTATCGAAAAGGCGTTAAACTTATTCAGTTATGATACACGGGAAGCTTTCAAACAAACAATAAAGAAAGAAACCGAGCTTGATGATGTCTTGAATGAGAAAGAAAAAAATGAAATTTTATTTAGATACAGTGAATACCTGTACATACAGTTAGTTAACGAGCGTACTTATAGCCATATATTTGGAAGCCAAATAAGGCTTTTAATTCATTTGAATTCTGCGTTTAATCAGACAGTTGATGGAGTTAAATTTTTCTTCGAAGAAGCTGTAAAAGAGAATGCAGAAATTGGAAGATATGGGTACGACAAATATCTGCAATTCCTTTCCAGTCATCAATTAATAATTATCGATGATAACGAACAGATTAGTATTACTTGGCGAGGGAGGGATTTTTTAAAATGGATGGTTGAAAAGGGCCTTACCGATTTTAAGCCTAACTAAAAAGTGTTAATATAAGCAAGGTCTAAAATGAACTAGGAATAACTCTGAATAAGAAAAACTGATAGGCAAACAAAATGTACAATTATATGAGCAATTCTTGGGTGAATGTGTTATTGGCATTTTGTACGATTGGAATCGCAGCTCTCCCTCCCACTGGTGATTTATTTACAAGCAACCCTCGAAAACGGCCTACTTGGAGATATTGGCTCCTAGTATTGTTGACCATCGGTATCTTTTTTTTAGGCCTTGTTAAGGACAATAATGCTGCTGTCGAGCAACTAGATGCTCAAAGGAAAGCGAAAAATGATCAAGACGTAAGGGATAGCCTTGCGTTAATTAGGACTGATGAAAGCAATAAGAGAATTGTCGCTGCTTTTGCAGATGGGTTAGGAAAATATCAATTAAGATATGACTCATCGACAAATGAAGTGATCCGCGTTATTAGAGATTCTGCTAAACGAATTATCAGTGCTCCTGAAGAGGAGCCTTCGTTGTTACTTGATATTAACCCGGTAGTCTTAGATTCTTCTACTGGAAATATTAGACATTTTAGTCTGTATTTAAAGAGTTTCAAAGGGAATCCAGACAATGTCAATGTGAGTGTTTATGTTGTTAAAGCTTTCGGTAATGAGCTATCTGTATTGAAACGAAATCCAGATGTAGGTATCGCAAACGAAAGTCTGCCGGAAGGTATGAAAACTATTTTACCGGTTGAGTTATATGCGAGCAATGGGGCCATTGTCTATTTTTACGTTTTCGGCAGTTATACAAATAAGAAAAAAACGCTTAAATTTCCATTTTCTCAAGTTTGTTTTTTCGATTTAACCAAAGGAGAATCTGGTTTTTTAACCTCGTTTATGGACAACAAAATCAGGGAGATTTTCAAAAAAAATAGATAAGGCGAATGCCGAATCAAGGAGGTTTTATCTAAATGTCGTTTGCAGAATCCAATTGCCGTAATAATTGCCTGCAGATATCTTCGTTTTTTGACGGATCCCATTGAATACCTTTATTCAACAATAAGCTTGGTGAATATTCGTAAACATCCTTTTTTGTGACATTTACCCATACAGGCAAAATGAGGTCGGTCTGTTCCAGTAGTTGCCGAGTAAAGATGGAATCGAATTCTGTCTTTGTCCAGCCATTGTTTCCTATAAAATGCTGGCTTAAAATCAAAATACATTTCTTACACTCTTTCAATCCCTTTTCAATAGTCGTTCTTAAATTGTCACCGACTTTTAATGAAAATTCGTCGTACCATACTGGGCAACTATAGCTTTGCAGGGTGACCGCTATTGGATGGGCTACATCCGCCTTATCCCGACTATCATGGCTGATGAATGCAAACGGCTTGTCGTGGGTGTTTCGTTCATTTGTATAGCTCATAGATCTGAATTGAATGTCTAGCTTGAATTTCTTCCCATACTCATACATTTCTTGAATTTCTGATTGAGCTTTTGGTGTTTCGCAATAAATATATATGCGCCCAGAATGTGGTAGCTCATACATATTCCTCCAAATAAAATCACCAGGTAGTAAGCTATGTACCTTAAACGGCTCTGTATTTTCAAAATTCATTGCGCCGTTATAATATTTAAAGTTTGGTAGTGTAATTTTGTAATCGGACATGATCTTAGACTGACCATTCAAGAGTTTCGTCAATCGGTTTATAAAGCTTACTCCGTCATTTATATTCTGGATATACAGCATCAAAAATGAGCAGTAAGCGTTAAAGTCATAACAAACGGTAACCTGAATGGGATTGCCCTCCAAGTCAATGGTTCCGTGCATTCGTAAAGTAGTGCTCAGGTCTTTATCAAAGTATTCTTTTAGTGAGGCCATAATTTTTCGATGTAA
>JBEVKW010000323.1:0-26962 GCA_040509495.1 Chitinophagaceae bacterium
TTAGCGTTCTCTGCGATACTCCTGCGCCAGTCGATCAAAACCGCATCCAACAAATCCGGATATCTGTATCTTCGCGCCATGCACTCTTTTGAACAGTTATCCGGCCAGTTTGCCTCCTATTTCAATCAGCCTCATTTCCCTGAAACCCCGGCAACACTTTACGAACCTAACGTCTACTTCCTCCAGATGGGAGGGAAACGTGTGCGCCCCGTTCTCTGCCTGATGGGCAATGAACTCTTTGAAGATATCAGCCCCAATGCCTGGAATGTAGCCAATGCCATAGAACTGTTCCATAATTTTACCCTTATCCACGATGACATCATGGATAAAGCTCCGCTACGCCGTGGCTTTCAAACGGTCCACACCAAATATGGTGAAAATACCGCCATCCTTTCCGGTGATGTAATGCTCGTCGCCGCCTATGAGCAGCTGACAAAGGTTCAGCCAGCCTTTCTTCCGCAGATCTTACAGCTTTTTAATACGACGGCCCGCGAGGTGTGCGAAGGTCAGCAGCTCGATATGGATTTTGAAACACAGGAGAGCGTAGCACTCGATGCATATCTTCACATGATCGAATTGAAAACATCGGTACTACTTGCAGCCAGCCTGAAGATGGGCGCGATCCTCGGTGGAGCAGGCGAACGTAACCAGCAGTTGCTGTATGAATTCGGAAAAAAGTTAGGACTGGCTTTCCAGGTGCAGGATGATTATCTCGATGCATTTGGTGATCCCGCCAAATTCGGGAAACAGGTTGGAGGAGACATTCTCGCCAATAAAAAGACCTTTCTGCTTATCCATGCGCTCGAAACCGCCCAGGGAACACAACTGACCGAGCTTCACCGCCTTCTTCAAACCAATGAACCCGATAAGGTTGAAAAAGTGCTGCAACTCTTTCATGATTGTAAAGTGGACGATTGGGCGCTGCAACTAAAAAACAAATTCCTCGACGAAGCCTTTACGCATCTTGAAGACATTGCCGTCCTCGCCCGGAGAAAAGAACCATTGAGAGAGCTAGCGCATTTCTTGGTGCAACGGGAATATTGAGGATCGTTGACCATTGTCCGTTGACCCTCATCCGGCTGGTTAACAATAACCAATGTTCCGGGTGAATGGTACACTGCATTAATTTTTCGCGATTATTCGATTAAAGGACATCGGCTATCGTATCTCCGGACAACGCTCAACGGTCAACGGTTAACGGTCAACGATCTCTCCCTCCGTTTCAGATTTTTTCCCTATTTTGAACCCTTCAAACAAAACTACTCGCGAATGGCAAATTCATTGTTCCGGAAGAAGAAGATTGAATCAATTTTGGCTGAAGGCAGTGATGATGCACATGGAGGAGGGGGAAGCCTCAAGCGTGTGTTGACAGTAAAAGATCTTACTTTTTTCGGGATCGCGGCGATCATTGGCGCTGGTAGCTTCAGCAGTCTGGGGGATGCCGTATTCAAGGGTGGTCCGGGTGTAGTGGTGTTGTTTATAATTACCGGTATTGCCTGCGCTTTCACCGCATTTTGTTATTCGGAGTTTGCCAGCCGGATCCCTGTGGCGGGAAGTGCTTACACATATTCCTATGCAAGTTTCGGAGAACTGTTTGCCTGGATCATTGGGTGGGCGTTGATCATGGAATATTCCATTGGTAATGTTTATGTGTCTTTCAGCTGGAGTGATTACTTCACTTCTTTTTTGCATAAAGTAAATATTCATATTCCGGATTATCTGTGTACCAGCTACAGGGAAGCGCAGAAAGCCGTGGAAGCGGGCGTGGATCCGTCCAGTGATCTGGTAAAGGCCTGGAATACCGCGCCGGTGCTGGGCAGCCTGCGTTTCATTGTGGATCTCCCTGCGCTGGTGATCAACCTGCTGATCACATATCTCGTGTTCCGTGGTATCAAAGAGAGCCGCAATTTCAGCAACGCGATGGTGATCCTGAAACTGGCGATCGTCGCATTGGTGATCATCGTTGGCGGAGCTCTCGTGTTTTCAAACGGACTTTCCTTTAACTGGACGCCCGCAGATGATGCAGGCGTCAGATCGTTCATGCCAAACGGATTCAGCGGCGTGATGGCTGCGGTGAGCGGTGTGTTCTTCGCTTATATCGGGTTCGATGCGGTGAGCGTACTGGCTGAAGAAAGTAAGAATCCCCAGCGCGATCTTCCTCGCGGTATGATCCTCTCCCTGGTGATCTGTACGGTTGTATATATACTTTTATCGCTTGTACTTACAGGTGCAGTCAACTTCAGGAACTTCGAAGGTGTTGGCGATCCACTGGCATTCATTTTTGAAGAAAAGAACCTGAATGTTGGATGGATGCAACTGCTCGTATCTGTTTGCGCGGTGATCGCCATGACGAGCGTATTGCTCGTTTTCCAGATGGGGCAGCCACGGATCTGGATGAGCATGAGCCGCGACGGGTTGCTGCCACCGGTCTTCCAGAAAATACATCCGAAATATAAAACACCCTCTTTTGCTACAATGATTACGGGGATCGTTGTCGGACTGCCGATCATCTTTACCGATAAATCTTTTGTGATCGACTTCACCAGTATCGCCACCTTGTTTGCATTTGTGCTGGTCTGTGGTGGTGTATTACTCATCCCAAGAAGAGAGAAACAGCCCGGGCGTTTTAATATGCCTTATGTGAATGCGCAGTTCACCTATCCGTTGATCATCGCATTGGCGATCTTCCTTTTCGCACAATATGGAGGGACGTATTTCGCGGATGCATTCAATTTCGATTTTTCCGGGAATGCGGATTATGTCAGCGGAAAGGCTTCCTTCATGGATATGGCAACTCCCAATATTTCGATCATCGTATTCTGGGCTATCTGTATACTGCTCAGCATTCTCGCTATCGTAAAGAAATACTCCCTGATCCCGTTGATGGGCGTTACCACCTGTCTGTATCTGCTCACCGGCATGACAAAAGCCAACTGGGCCTGGTTCCTCGGCTGGCTGGCCCTTGGCCTGGTGATCTATTTCCTGTATGGCATCAAAAAGAGCAAACTGGCTACTGCAGCGAATAAGTAGCTTGTCGCTCGCCAGGTTTTTGCGTAATTTTGCGCCATGAAATACGAAGTAGGCGATCAGATCCTTGTCCTTCATTCAAATGAGGAAGGAAGGGTAGTGGAGATCATTAATGAAAAAATGGTGCTGGTGGAAGTGCGCGGGGTTCGCTTCCCTGCCTATATGGACCAGATCGATTTTCCATATTTCAAACGGTTCACGGAGCAACGCAAAATTCCCGCACCAAAACAAAAGCGTTTTGTTGATGAAATAAAAAAAGAAAAAGTAGTGCCTGCCAAAGACCGTACGGAAGATGGCGTCTGGCTTACCTTTTTACCAGTTATGGACACAGACGAGTTTGGAGATGAAGTGGTAGAAGACCTGAAGATCCACCTGATCAACAGAACATCGACAGCACTTGACTTTGTTTATAAGCTCAATTACCAGGGCGTGCCGGCGTTTGAACTGAAAAATAACATTCAGCCTTTCCAGGACTTCTACATCCATGACGTGCCGTTTGAGGATATGAATGACAATCCCGCATTTGATTTTGATTTTTCACTCGTGCAGCCTCAAAAAGGGAAAGCAGAACATTTTGAAACTTCCCTGAAGCTGAGAGCGAAGCAAATCTTCACAAAGATCGAAGAACTGAAGAAGAAGAACCAGGCACACTTTTCTTATAGACTATTTGAGAAATATCCCGACAGGGCGATAGAGCCTGATCGTCTCGAACTGGGCAAACTGGCAGCGGCAGGATTTAAGATCTACAATGCGAAAGAAGCACGCCAGCATCTTGAACCGGCACGCAGCGTGGTTGATCTTCATATCGAAAAACTGACTGAGGATTGGGAGCATCTGAGTAATTATGAGATCCTGAGCATCCAGTTGAAGACATTTGAGAAGTATTATGAACTGGCGCTGGCACACCATCAGGCAACCCTGATCGTCATTCATGGTGTTGGCAAGGGAAAGCTGAGAGATGAATTGCATGATATTTTGCGTTTGAAAAGGGAGGTCAAATCGTTCGTTAATCAATATGATGCAAGGTTCGGTTATGGAGCCACGGAGATCTTCTTTAAGTAATGCTTCATGATCGTTTGGCGTAAGAGTATTGCAGAGGACGCAACGAAACCGCTTAGGGCGCCAGGATAATCTCAGCGCCCTAAGCGGTTTCTTTGCGTATTCTAAGATCGCGATACTGTTTATGCCAGCCTGCGTTATTTCCTGTAAATTTGCCGTTTAAACTTATTGCTACCGGTTGGGTTATCGCTCCGCTTTGCGGGGAGGAAAGTCTGGACAGCGCAGGGCAATGCACCGGTGAAGAGCCGGGTGCCACGGATCTACGTCCGGGGCAACAGAAAGTGCCACAGAAAATTACAGCCCCGGGTCTTCGCCCGGGGTGATGGTGAAAACGTGAGGTAAGAGCTCACGACTATGCCTGGCAACAGTCATAGGGGGTAAACCTTGCATGCTGAAATGCCACGTATACCATCGGTTGAAGGCGGCTCGCCTGATTGTTCCCGGCAATGTCCGGGACAAACGATGGAGGGTAGGCAGATTGATCCGCCGGGCAACCGGCAGGACAGATAAATGATAACCATCCACCGAAAGGTGGAAACAGAATCCGGCTTACAGACCGGTAGCAAGTTTTTGAGAAGGGGAGAGGTTTGGAAAGTTTAAGAAGTTCCATAGGTTTCATACGTTTTCTCTGGTAAATAAGTTTAAAAGTTGAAAGGTTTAATGAGTAGTTATTACTTATTAAACCTTTCAACTTTTAAAAGATGTTACACAAAACCTATTCAACGCTGAAACCTATAGAACTTCTGAAACCTTCCAAACTTTCCGAACCTCGCAAACCCCTCACCCCCCTCTACCGATCACTGCGCCCAACTCCATCAGCCAGGCAATGCCCAAATGAACCATCAGTCCGCCATAGATAGATCGTGTGTGATAAGAAACAATTCCCAGCAACAGTCCGCCGAAATATGAACTGATGCATTCTCCTAACGGCTTTCCGAAATGAATGCTGCAGTAAAAACAAGCCATCGGAATGATCGCATCCTTTCCTACCCATTTTGCAAAACCGATCACCAGGAAACCGCGGAAGAAAAGCTCGATGGAAAAGAAATCACTTCCATAGGCCAGTTCATAGAGAAGTTTATACCACCATCCGGGTGATGCATCTGATGGTAATGGCAGAATATTTTTGAGCTTCGGGTAAGTATGCAGAAAATCGGGTTGAGTAGATGCAATAGCGATCAGCGGAACCATAAATAGCAGCATCATCCAGTATGGCTTCCAGTGCAGATCTTTAGCGGAAAGCCCATAGTAGTCTTTCTGTCCGTTGAATATTTTCCAGCAGCCAAACAGCAGCACACTCATTCCCACCGTTCTTACCGGCCAGTAAAGGATCTCGTTCCAGTAAATATTCCATTCATGATCGGTTGTAATACTCCAATCGAGATCGATACCCGCTTTCAGCGCAAACAAACACGGGGCAATAAGGAGGCAGCAAAGCAGGGCAGCCGTCAATCGTATCTTCTTTTTTAAAGCAAGAATCACATAAGGCACACCGAAGCATATACCAAACATGATCACGCGTCCCAGTAATTGCGGATAAGGCAATACATTACTATTTACCAGCCGGTTCTCCAGTGAAGCACCATAATTCAACCCTACCATCAGTGCAATAAACAACGACGAAAAGATCAGCACGGTTTTATCAACTTCCCTTGCAAATCTTCTGATATAGCCAGTAATTTCTTTCATTCCATTATCATCGTTATAATCCAGCAAAAATACCCTCCGAAAACCTTTTCTGAAAACAAAAAACCTCTTTTCCATCCTTTCCCTCTTTCCCCGCTTAGCCCTAGATTTGCATATAAATCCCCTGTATGAGGTGTAACGGTTTTCTGATCCTGTTGATTGTTCTTGTATCCGTACCCGGATGTAAGCCCGGCGCGAAGATCTCCAGGTATCCGGATGTGACAAAGCTCCGTTTTGTGAATCAATTCATCCTTCCGAGTGCACTGGAGTTTGATCATACAACGGTGGGCGGACTGTCCGGTATCGACTACGACCCCTCGCGCGAGGTGTATTATATGATCTGTGATGATCCTTCTGCGGTCAATCCTTCACGGTTCTATACAATGAGAATTCCTCTTAGTGAAAAAGGGATCGACACGGTCATCGTAACAACTGTTACAACGGTCCTTGATCCCAAAGGGCAGCCTTATCCCGACATCCGTAAAGACAGGATCCATTCGGCCGATCTTGAAGCCATGCGCTACGATGCGTCACGCGATGAATTTATCAGAAGCAGCGAAGGACAGCGTCACATTACAGCAGACACAATGTTATTACAGGATCCGGATATCGTGATCATGGATCGTAACGGGCGGTATAAAGACAGTTTCTTTCTTCCATCAAGACTCCGGATCCATGCGGAAGAAAAAGGACCCAGGCACAACAGCCTGCTCGAAGGGCTGGCCTTCGATGAAAAAGCTGAACATCTTTTTGTCAGCCTTGAAGATGCACTGTATGAAGATGGTCCGAAAGCGGGCAATGGTGATTCAACCGCATTTGTCCGCATTTTTAAATTTGACAGGAAAGCACGGAAAGAGATAGCAGAGTATGTTTACCAGGTTGATCCTGTTCCTTATCCCGCCACACCTCCGGGTGCGTTTAAGATCAATGGGATCTCAGATATCCTGTACGCTGGTAACAATAAACTGGTCGTGATCGAACGGGCCTGGTCAACCGGAAGAGGGCCCTGTAACATCCGCGTTTATCTGGCCGATCTGAACAATGCACAGGATGTATCTGCCGTGGAAAAGATCAGTGCGGCGATCAATCCCAAGATCATCAGTAAACGGTTACTGGTGAATATGGATGATCTTGGTATTCCTGTCTACAATGTGGAAGGCGTTACTTTCGGCCCAAAACTTCCAAACGGTAATTCCACGCTGCTCTTTGTAGTGGATGATAATTTCAATAAAAATGAGAGGAACCAGTTCCTGCTGTTTGAGATCATTAGATGATCTGTAGGATCTGATGCCATATCTCAACTGGCGGCATAAGGCTAGGGCCTCAGATAATGCAAGGGCATTGTGCTGGAACGACTGATCTCTTTGCGCCCGTTGCGGTAACTTGGCGTTCATTGCGATACTGCTACGCCATGCTGAATTGCCGTTGACGAAAATGAAGCGAAACGCCCGGATTCTACGAAATCCCGTGTGCTTTCTTTTCTGTTTTCTTTTGTTTACCTTTCGCATACATTCATCATCTATGAGAATCATTCCTTTCGCTATATCTTTTGTTGTGACCGTCGGGCTGGTGATCGCCCTTAATATGAAATTTGGACCAGCACCTCCGTTTGGTAAATTTCTCAGTCCTCAACAGGGTTTCTGGCAAAATGCCGAAGCTGTTGATCGGGATTTTTCCGGAGAGCTGAATTTCCCTGAGCTAAAAGGGAAAGCAAACGTGTATTTCGATGAGCGGCTTGTTCCGCACCTGTTTTCGGACAATGATGACGATGCTTATTTTATCCAGGGATACCTGCATGCCAAATTCCGTTTATGGCAAATGGAGTTTCAGACAATGGCAACAGCCGGCAGGATCAGCGAGATCATTGGAGACCGTGCAATTGATTATGACCGGGAACAAAGACGAATGGGGCTGGTTTTTGCCGCGGAAAATATGGTAAAAGCAATTGAAGCAAATCCTCAAACCCGTGCCGCAGTAGGAGCTTATACCGCCGGCGTTAATGCGTGGATCGATAACCTCACTGAAAGCGATCTGCCGCTTGAATATAAATTGCTCGACTACAGACCTGAAAGATGGAGTAACCTGAAAACAGCTCTTTTTGTAAAACAGCTTACCAAGACGCTGGCAGGATATGGTTACGGCAACGATTTCCAGTATACCAGCCTGCTTTCCGTTTTTACGGACGATGAGATCAAAGTGCTTTTTCCCTATGCACCGGATTCGCTGAGTCCGATCATACCTAAGGAAACCCTTTACAATACGCCTTCATCTTTTCCGCTAAAACCGGCAGGCGCGGATTCCATCTATCTGAAAAAAGCAGATACGGTAAACATCCTGCAGACGGATAAGCCCAATGATGGCATTGGCAGTAATAATTGGGCGGTAAGTGGCAGTAAAACAAGATCAGGCGCACCGATCTTGTGTAACGATCCGCATCTTGACCTTAATTTTCCTTCTATCTGGTATGAGTTGCAGATGCATACGCCTTCATTCAATGCATACGGTGTTTCATTCCCTGGAATACCCGGAGTGGTGATCGGTTTTAACGATAGCATCGCTTTTGGATTTACCAATGGGGGCATTGATATCATGGACTTCTATAAGGTCCGTTTCAAAGATGATTCAAAGAAGCAATACTGGTTTGAGGGGCAATGGAAGGACACGCGGATCAAAGTGGAAGAAGTAAAAGTAAGGGGAGGAGCTACCGTGCTTGATACGGTCGCTTATACGCATTTCGGCCCGGTGATGTATGATAAGAGCTTTACCAACGTTTCATCGGGTGGTGAAGCCGTGGCCATTCGCTGGAAAGCACACGATGAGTCAAATGAACTGCTGATGTGGTGGCATCTTGACCGGGCAAAGAGTTATGAAGACTATGCCGCTGCGATCAAATATCTCGAATGTCCTATTCAGAATATTGCTTTTGCCAGCAAGAAAGGAGACATCGCATTATGGCAGCAGGGCAAAGTTCCTCTTCGCTGGGAGCGGCAGGGCGCCTATCTGATGCCGGGAGAAGATGACACCTATTCCTGGCAGGGATACATTCCACAGGAAGAGAACCCGCATACATTCAACCCCGAGCGTGGATTTGTAAGCAGTGCTAACCAGCGAGGCGCGGATGTATCTTACCCTTACTATGTTCCCGGAGATTTTTCCGTTTACCGTGGCATCCGCATCAATGATCAGCTGAACAGCTTACAGCAAATCACACCGGAAGATATGATGAAGCTCCAGAACGACAATTATAACACGAAGGCTTCCATGTTCCGGTCTACCCTGCTCAGGTATACTGATCAGTCAAAACTGAATGAGCAGGAAAAGAAACTGCTTGGAATTTTCACATCATGGAACCTGATCAACGATGTAGGCGAAAAAGGGCCAACGATCTTTGAAGCATGGATGGATTCATTGATGAGCCAGGTATGGGGCGACGAATTCGCAAAGGTGAAAGATCCGTTGTATCCGCATCAGTCAACACTGGTGGAATGGCTTGGCCGCGATTCAGCCTTTAAGTTCGCAGATAATATCAATACCCCTCAGATAGAAACAAATACAGATGTTGTGACGGCCAGTTTCAAAGCAGCTTCCCCCGCCTTATTGAAGCTGGATGCAGAAGGAAAGCTTTACTGGGGCCATGCAAACAGCCTGACCATCTATCATTTGCTGCGAACGGGTGCCATCCCTTTTGCAAGAAAAGGTATCTCAAACGGCGGAGGCTCGGAAATCGTGAATGCCACGCGTAAAACCTTTGGGCCGAGTTGGCGGATGATCGTTCACCTCACTGAAAAAACCGAAGCTTATGGTGTATATCCTGGCGGCCAAAGCGGGAATCCGGGCAGCAGGTTCTATGATGCTTTTGTTGATACATGGACCGAAGGGAAATATTATTCACTATGGGTGATGACGGATAAAGAGATTACTGACCCGAGAGTAAAATGGACACTCCAATTCAATCATCGCTAATTTCTGTTAGCCCAATAAAAGAATTGTATGAAATTTTTAACGGCACTTTTTCTTACCGCTTTATTGTCATTTGTCGGCGGTCTGTATGCTCCCTGGTGGTCATTGGCGGTTATGTCTTTCCTGGTGGCAGTACTCGTAGCGCAGAGACCCGGGAAAGCGTTCCTCGCAGGATTTCTTGCACTTTTCCTGCTCTGGGGTTGCATCGCTTTATGGCTGGATATAAGAAATACCGGCTTGCTTTCGGGAAAGATCGGGGAATTGCTTGGGCTGGGAAGCAGCAGCATCCTGCTCATTCTGGTTACTGCTTTGATCGGTGGTCTGGTAGCCGGGTTTGCGGCGCTAAGCGGCAGTTATCTCCGCTCACCCGGAAAAACTGCTTCACTGCGTAGATAAAGAGTAATGCAGCTAACTATGAAGAAATTACTTTTCGTTATAACCATACTGTTTTGTGCAACTTTAGTATTCGCACAAAATGCACGGCTTACCGAGGAAAGTATCGTAAAAGATACTGCCGGAAAAGTGTTGCCCGCATCAGTCTGGAAAATGTATTTGTCCGGCGGCAAATACGGGATCCGTGCGGAGAACCCTTCTTCATCTTCCACGGCTTTTATCATTCATCCATTGTCCGAAGAAGAGATCAGGCGGAGGCAGGAAAATCTGCCCAGGCCATTCGAAAGCGGATTCTTTATTACTGGAAGAAAACCCGCCAGTTTTGTTGCCAGGGATATTGCTGGAAATAAATACAAACTAAAAGACCTGGTGGGAAAAGTAGTGGTGCTCAACTTCTGGTTTGTGAATTGTGGTCCATGCCGGACAGAAATTCCGGAACTCAATAAACTGGTAGAAGAATACAGGGACAGCAGCAATGTCGTTTTTCTCGCCGTCGCACTCGATGAAGAAAAGCAGGTCAAACAATTTACAGACAAGATCCCGTTCAACTACCGAATGATTGCCGATGGCCGGTATATCACCACCGAATACGGTATCACGGCTTATCCTACACATGCCGTTATCGATAAACAGGGAAAAGTGCTCTTCCACACCAGTGGATTGAGTATTTCCACCATTCCATGGCTGCGGAAGATGATTGCGCAGGCGGTGCGTTGAATCGCGGCAATTACAGGCAATCCGGGCACCCATATTCCGGGAATACAACAAACGAAGAGCAACTATTTCTGGTCAGAGAAATGTTGTTGCTTTCGGGAGAACTCCAACCGTATAAATAGGAAAGACCGGCGTTAAACCGGCCATTTGTCATCTGTTATCTCTCATCGGGCATTCAATTACATACCTGCAATCTACCCCTTTGTCCATTTTTTGTTTTTTGTAACATCTGCAGAAGTATTTTCGTTCAACTTCCTCACCACAATCACTGCTATGCAAAAAACATTACTCTTTGTATTCTCACTCTTTATTACAGTCGTTTCATTTGCGGGAAAAGTGTCAGGTCTTATTACAGATGAGCAGGGCAACCCGTTAGCTTACGCGTCTGTAAGTATCAAAGGCACTACAAAAGGAACAACGTCCAACAGTGCCGGCCGGTATTCCATCAATCTTTCGCCGGGCAAGTACACCCTGGTTTGTCAATACATTGGATATGGAAAATCAGAGAAAACCATTACGGTTGGAGCTGGTGATGAAACGCTCGATTTCAAACTTTCGATACAGGAGCTCACTTTACAGGAAGTGGTCGTGAAAAGAGGAGAGGATCCCGCTTATGAGATCATCAGGAATGCGATCCGGAAAAGATCTTACTACAACGAACAGGTGGATTCTTTTTCGGTAAACGTCTACATCAAAGGATTAATGCGCTCGAAGGGAATGCCCAACAGGGTTTTCGGTAAGAAGATCGAACGGGATGATAGCGACGGGCTTGATTCTGCCGGGCAGGGCATTCTCTTCCTTTCGGAATCGCTCACCAAAGTAGATTATGCGAAGCCGGGCAAGCTTAAGCTTGAAGTTATCTCCTCGCGGGAAAGCGGTGGCGGATACGGATTAAGCTTTCCATTCTTCATCAATTTTTACCAGAACAATGTTTCTGTATTCGATAACAATCTCAACCCCCGCGGATTCATTTCCCCGATAGCGGATGGAGCATTGAACTACTACAGGTATAAATATGAGGGATCATTCGTGGAAGATGGCGTAATGGTCAACACCATCCGTGTTACGCCAAAACGGAAGAACGAACCTCTTTTTACAGGAACCATCCAGATCTCAGAAGACGACTGGCGCATCTACAGCACCGATCTTTTCACCACAAAAGGATACTCCCTCGAAATGCTCGATACCTTACGGGTAACACAATTGCATTCGCCGGTAGAAAAGGATATCTGGAAGACGAAAAACCAGGTGGTATATCTGGTACTGAAACAATTCGGTTTCCATATCACCGGCAATTTCGTGAACGTTTACAGTGATTATGATATCAATCCGGGCTTTAATAAAAAACATTTCGGCCGTGTGCTGATGAAATATGACACTGCCTTTAATAAGAAAGACACGGCATACTGGAATATGACAAGACCAGTTGCACTGGAGAATGATGAAAAACAGAACTTCGTATTCAAGGACAGTGTGAACCGGATCTGGCGCGACTCTCTGCGGTCGAGACGGCATATCGATTCATTAAGAAAAAATCAAAAACCGATCACGTTGACAGGGATATTCTGGTCAGGGCAAAGCAGGAATTTTTATGGCAAAAGATCTACGCTCAACTGGCACCTGAATCCGCTGATCCCGCAGGTAGAGTATAACACGGTAGAAGGTGTTTCTGTGAATGTGGAGCAATCATTCAACTACTACAGGAAAGGAAAATATAACTACCATCTCAACTGGTATACGAGATATGGCTTCAGTAATACACATTTGAACTCATATGCGGATCTATACATCACGCCCAAGACAATGAGCTACAGGAACAGGTATCTGAAACTTTCCGGAGGTAAACGTCTTTCTCAATTTAACAAGGATAACCCGATCAATCCATTGACCAATGCTGCCTACACGCTGCTTGGTAAAAAGAATTACATGAAGTTGTATGAGAACTGGTTCGGGCGGGTTGAATACAACAATAAACTTGAAAGTGGTCTCCGTTTGAATGTTCATCTTACTTATGAAGACCGTTTACCTTTGCAGAACACCACCGACTATTCTTTCTTTAATAAGGATGCTGTTTTGCTGCCTAATCACCCTTACGAGCTGGCGAATCTGCCGTTTGACCGTAACCAGGCGGTTATTGCCGGTGCGTCTGTTATCTGGCAACCCGGTCAGCGATACATCGAATATCCATGGGGTAAAATGCCTCTGTCTTCGAATGCTCCGGAGTTCGAATTACAGTATTCCAAGGGTATCAAAAAAGTACTGGGTAGTGATGCAGACTTCGATAAATGGAAATTCTCCGTTACCGATAAGATGAACTTTAAAATGGGAGGCGAATTCAAATACAAGATCGGTGTAGGCGGTTTCCTGAATAGCAATAATGTGGCCATCCCTGATCTGCAGCACTTCAATGGTAACCAGACTTTTTACAATATCAACTACCTGAACAGCTTTCAGCTGGCTCCGTATTACCGTTACAGCAACGCAGAGAAGTTCTACGCATTCGGACACGCCGAGCATCACTTCAATGGTCTGCTCACAAATAAGATCCCGCTCTTTAACAAACTGAAATGGTATCTCGTTGGCGGAGCCAATACATTCTACGTAAACAGCGACAACTACTATGTGGAAGTATTTGCAGGGTTTGAAAATATATTCAAACTCTTCCGTGTCGATTTTGTGAATGCGATCCAACCCGGACTCGGCAATAAGTTTGGTGTTCGCGTCGGCTTTGGTGGGCTGATCGGTGGAAAAGTGATCTTCCAGTAAGCGGGGCGAAAGAACTTGCAGGGGAGAAGTCAACATACTTTTCCCCTGTTTTTGTTGGTAGGAAAATATCAAATCGTTTGATCTCTAATCAGATAAAGAACTTAAATAATCTTCCTGCGCCTGTTGCCTCTTTCCGTCTGTTAGCCTAATTTTGCGCTGCAATTTGGTTCAGCCTGCAACTGTCCAATAATCTCTTATTTCCCGGCCCTGCCGGGATCAAATTGAAAAAAAAATGGCCTTACACAACCGCATCTCCCGCCAGGAGCTGAAGGATCGTATTTTGAATGATCCGACTCCCCGCACTACCGTGTCTTTTTATTGTTATTTCAAGATCGAAGATCCTGTATTGTTCAGGAATACTCTGTATCGTGCGCTCTCCGAACTTGGTGTGATGGGAAGGATCTATGTAGCGGAAGAAGGGATCAATGCCCAGATCAGCATTCCTTCGTCCAATATGGACGCATTCCGCACTTATTTATATGCTTATCCGGCGTTGGAGGGACTTCGGTTGAATGTTGCCGTAGATGATGATGGCAAATCGTTCTATGTGCTGGATATAAAAGTTCGTAACAAGATCGTGGCCGACGGCATTGAAGATGATACGTTCGATATGGGCAACAAAGGGCGTTATGTAAATGCGGAGCAATTCAATCAGCTATCCGATGATCCTCGCACAGTGATCATTGATATGCGCAATCACTACGAATTTGAGGTTGGGCATTTTGAGAATGCCATTGAAGTACCCAGTGATACATTCCGTGATCAGTTACCTATGGCGGTAGAGATGATGGAAGCCAATAAAGAGGCCAATATCATCATGTATTGTACGGGCGGCATCCGTTGCGAAAAAGCTTCCGCGTATATGCTGCATAAAGGATTCAAAAATGTATTTCACCTGGAAGGAGGGATCATCAATTACACAAACCAGGTGAAAGAACAAGGACTGTCCAATAAATTCCACGGAAAGAATTTCGTGTTCGATCAGCGGCTTGGCGAACGTATCACCGAAGAGATCATTGCTCAATGTCATCAATGTGGTAAACCTGCGGATACGCATGTCAACTGCGTCAACGATGCCTGTCATCTTTTATTCATCCAGTGCGAAGAATGTAAAGAAAAGTTTGAGCAATGCTGCAGTTCTGCCTGCCAGGAAGTGATCCACCTTCCCCTCGAGCAGCAAAAAGAGCTTCGCAAAGGAGCAGATAAAGGGAGAAATGTGTTCAATAAGTCGAGACAACGCAAACCGAAGTTGGGAAGATAGTTCGAAAGTTTAATAGTTCAAGGTTTAAAAGTTCAATAGTTGTATTGCCTGTTGCACAGATCGGAGTCTCCTGGGCAATATTTAACCGTTAAACTATTAAACCTTGAACTATTAAACTTTCAAACTCTCTTCCCTTCTTCCTACTCCACCCACTCCACGCAAACTGGTTTACCTACCGTAATACGTTCTCCGCTGTCTTCCAGCAGTCCTGAAGATTTGTCTCTTTTGAATACAACGATCTCATCGCTGTTTTGATTGGCGGCCAGAAGGAAATTACCACTGGGATCGAAGTTGAAATTCCGGGGAGTTTGACCGAGTGTTGACTGATGTGCAACATAGGTGATCAAACCAGTTCGTGCATCGATGGCGAATATGCCGATCGAGTTGGATTGTCCGCGGGTTGAGGAGTATAAGTATTTTCCATCAGCTGAAACATGTATATCGGCGCCGTCCGCAGGGCCATTGTATTCCGGAGGTAATGCTGAATAGTGTTGCAGATGTTCGAGCTGACCGTTCTTATGATATTTGAATGCTTCAATTCCACCGCGCATTTCAGTGGCGAGGTAGGCGTACTTTCCGGATGGAGAAAAAGTAAGATGACGCGGACCGTCACCGGCTTCTACTTCTGTAAACGGCATTTCAGCGGGCGTGAGTTTGCCTGCTTTGCTGTCAAATGCATAGGTCATTACCTTATCTATGCCGAGATCTGCTACGAACAGGAATTTTCCATCAGGTGAAAAAACTGTATTATGTACATGCGGCCCGTCCTGGCGGTCAGCGTTCACACTTCGTCCCTCATGCTTGATCACCTGGGCAGCCTTGCTGAGAGAACCGTCTTTTTGCACCGGGTAGATCGCCAGTGTACCGGAACTGTAATTTCCAACAACCACCCATTTTCCGCTTTTATGTACAGACACAAAGCAGGGGTGATTGCCTTCTGAAGACTGGGTGTTCAGTTTTGTAAGCTTACCGGTATTTTTATCGAATGAAAATGAAGTGATAATTCCTCCATTTCCCTGCTCACTACCGGTTTCATTTGCCGCATACACATATTTTTTATCCGGCGATACGGCGAGATAAGAGGGATTCTCCGTTACTGCACTATCGATAAGAATACTTGTACCTGTTTTACTGTTGAACCTGTATACATAGATCCCTTTACTCGCTCCGCCTGTATACGTGCCTACAAGTAAAAACGGTTCCTGGCTGTTTAATACTGACATAGTTGATAAGAAGATTACCGAAAGAATAAATTTTTTCATTATTGGGATATAAAGTGACCAAATGAATTTTCTTCAGGGTGTTAAATTACTCATCTGCCCTTAAAATTCCCTATAATTTCTTTAACAAAAATCATACGGGTTTTGATTCATTTTTAACAATCGGTGATCAAACTTTGAAGAATAACAAACAGTCATAGTATTATAAGAACTTAACCAGATTGTAAATCTCAAAATTGAACTACTATGAAAAAGATATTTACTATTTCCTCGATGATGATCTTATCAGTGGTATTGCTGGTCAGCTGTACAAAACGTTCTTACCACGATGATGGTAATGAATACTGGCTCACAAAAGAATATGGTGTGGTAGTGTATAGTGATAATTCCTGTCCTTACTACGTAGTGGAAACATATGACGGTTATACGGTTGTCCGTTCGAACGGTTATCGCCCTTATGAAGGAGATGAGGTGTATGGAGATCTTAGCCGTCTCGGTTTCCGTGACCTGTATAACTATACCGACAATTCAATCATGCGCGGTGAGATCACTGACTACTGGCTCACTTATGGCGAAGCGCAATACCTGATCGATAATCTTTGTTACGGATACAGCAAGACCGCTGAAAAGAAAACGATCAAACAGGGATTGTTAAAGAAGAAGTAATAAGCGTACGCAGGGTTATAAAGTTTAAAGGTTTAATAGTTTGAAGCTTTTCCGAAAACTTCAAACTATTAAACCTTTAAACGTTAAAGCAACAAAACTCATGATTGCAGCACCGCAACCACTTTGTCGTATGTTTCCTGTTCCGAAAGTAGTTCAGGTTTGAATTTTTCACCGATCACTTTTTCATACAGCTCTATGTAACGTTGTGAGATAGTGTTTACCCATTCGTCGGTCATCTCAGGAACGGATTGACCTTCTTTACCCATGAAGTTGTTTGCGATCAACCATTCCCGCACGAACTCTTTGCTCAATTGTTTTTGCCGTTCGCTTTGTTGCTGACGTTCTTCAAAACCCTCTGCATAGAAATAGCGGGAGCTGTCGGGTGTGTGGATCTCATCCATCAAATAAACAGTGTCACCGATCTTCCCAAACTCATACTTCGTGTCTACAAGGATCAGCCCCTGCTTTGCCGCAATCTCTTTGCCTCTTTCAAAAAGCTGCAAAGCATATTCGCTGAGAATAGCCCAGTCTTCCGCGGTAGCCAGACCTTTGGCAATGATCTCGTCGGGCGAAATATCTTCATCGTGCCCCTGTTCAGCTTTGGTGGACGGGGTGATGATAGGGGAAGGGAAGTAGTCATTTTCTATCATTCCTTCAGGCATTGTGGCTCCGCAGAGTATGCGTTGACCGGAAGCGTATGTTCTCCAGGCATGGCCGGTAAGATTTCCTCTTACAACCATTTCGATCTTGAAAGGCACGCATTTTTTCCCGATGGAAACATTGGGAGCGGGAACGGTTTCAAGCCAGTTTGGACAGATATCACTTGTCGCTTTCAGCATATAGGCGGCGATCTGGTTCAGTACCTGGCCTTTGAACGGGATCGGTCTTGGCAGGATCACATCAAACGCAGAGATCCTGTCAGACGCAATCATCACCAGCCGGTCTCCGATCGTGTACACATCGCGCACCTTTCCGCTGTAAAAAGCGGTTTGTCCGGGGAAAGAAAAAATATTCATAATCGAAAGTAATACGAGTGGCAAAATCTACCCAATCTGCAGGGGCCGAAGATTTCAACATTTTATTCTTTCTCCTTAAAAATTAAATTTTTAGGAGAAGGGGACAATCCTTATTTTTCCATATATATTCCAAACCTAAATTGCCAATTATGAGAAAAAGCTATCGCTTTTTAGTGGTCATGTTGATGTCCTGCCTTTTTTTGACCAAGGTTTTTGCGCAAACTGTCACAGTCTCTGGTAATGTCCGTAACAATTCATCTCAGGAGGTAGTTCCTGCGGTGTCTGTTGTGGTAAAGGGAACCAGCACGGGAACTTTTACCAACTCAGATGGTGATTTCAGTCTGAATGTCACCAAGCTGCCTGTTACACTCGTTTTTAGTTCAGTTGGATATGATAATTACGAAGTGACCGTTACGGACGCTTCTGCGAAAGTTCAGGTCGACTTCAAGCCAAATATTTCTCTGGGCCAGGAAGTAGTTGTTGCGGCGAACCGTACTCCTACCAGGATCCTGGAATCTCCTGTAACCATAGAGCGGATGAGTACAAACACGATCCGCAACGTGGCCGCTCCAAACTTCTACGATGCCATCTCCAACCTGAAAGGTGTGGATATGCATACCGCCAGTCTTACGTTCAAAACACCTACCACCCGGGGTTTCCTTGGTAGTGGTAATATCCGCCTGAACCAGCTGGTAGACGGAATGGACAACCAGGCACCCGGCCTGAATTTCTCCGTAGGCAGCATCGTTGGTCCGAATGAACTCGATGTAGACAACGTAGAAATGCTCGCAGGTGCGTCATCCGCACTGTACGGTTCTGGTGGTATGAACGGAACTCTCCTGATCAACAGTAAAAATCCTTTCAAATACCAGGGCTTCAGCTTTAATGTGAAGCAGGGGATCATGCACATCAATGACGAAAGTGGCCAGAAGCCATCACCCTACTACGATTGGTCGTTCCGCTGGGCAAAAGCGTTCAAAGATAAATTCGCATTCAAGATCGCTGCGTCTTTCGTAACAGCGAACGACTGGGCCGCGAATGATGACCGCAATAAACAGCAACTCGGTGTGTTGAGCAAAGTGGTAGGCGGAAACCGTGGTAATGATCCAAACTACAATGGCGTGAACGTTTACGGAGATGAAGCTAGCGCTAATATGATGCAATTTGCACAACTGGCAATGGCCCAGGCGCCAACACAGCTGGTGCAAGCGGCTAACGCTTATTTCGGCCCGCTGGGTACCTATCCAACCAATGCACAGGTCGGCGCATTCATTTCTCAGTTCCCTGCCGCCCAGCAACCAGGCGTACAACAATTCCTTCCTTTCTTTATCGGTGCTACCAAAGGATATTTTGGCAACTCAAATGTATCCCGCACCGGATATGACGAACAAGACCTGGTTGATTATAACACCATCAATGCGCGCTTCACCGCCGCACTGCATTACAAGATCACTACGGGGATCGAAGCCTCACTCAGCAGCAACTTCGGAACAGGTACAACCGTGTATACCGGAGCAGACCGGTATTCTTTGCGCAACCTTAAAATGGCTCAGCATAAACTGGAGATCAGAGCGAAGTCGTGGTTCCTGCGTGGTTATACTACCCAGGAAAATGCCGGGGGCTCCTACAACGCGACTGCCCTGGGTGTATACATCAACAGTAAATGGAAATCCAACCAGAACTGGTTTGGCCAGTATATAGGAACATTTGCCGAAACACGGCGCCAGGCACAGGCAAACCTTTCAGATGCACAGATCCATATGAACGCACGGACAGCGGCAGACCAGGGTCGCCTCATGCCGGGTACAGCCGCCTACGAAGCTGCCGTGAAAGAAGGCCGTTCCGTTCCCATTTCACAGGGAGGCGCTCTTTTCCTTGATAAAACAGATCTGTGGGCAGGAGAGGGCCAACTGAACCTTTCTGAAGCCGGTGGATTTAGCGATAAAGTAGAAGTGATCGTTGGTGCTAACTGGAAACAGTATGTGCTCAATTCAGAAGGAACCCTTTTTGCCGATACAGCAGGAAATATCAAGATCAACGAATATGGCGGTTATATCCAGCTGCGTAAATCCCTTTTTGATGATTTCCTTACACTAACCGCTGCGGGCCGGTACGATAAACAGACTAATTTCGATGGCCGCTTTACACCACGCTTTACTGCAGTACTGAAAGTAGCAAAAGACAATAATGTTCGTTTCTCTTATCAGACAGCTTATCGCTTCCCAACCAATCAGGATCAGTATATCAGCCTTATCACAGGTGCAGGTACACTGATCGGTTGTCTGCCGGAATTCCAGACATACTATGGCCTTAATTCAACCTCACGTCCTGCTTACACTGCTGCAAGTATTCTCGAATACCGCGGTACAGGGGATGCAACCAGGCTTGTTCAGGCCCAGTTCAGAGAAGTGAAACCAGAAACGGTAAATTCTTATGAAGTAGGCTATAAAGGCATTCTCGGCGGACGCCTTCTAGTAGACGCATATGCATACTACAGTGTATACAAAAACTTCCTGGCGACCATAGGTGTTGGACAGTCAAATATTCCCAACTCACCAGTAGGCTTACTTTCTTCTCTGACGACCACCAACGTTTCGTACAAGCAGAATGCTGATGAAGATGTAAAAGCACTTGGCTGGGGCCTTGGCCTGGAATACCAACTGCCAAAAGGATTCAATCTCTATGGCAACGTTTTCCATGATCAGCTTAAAGATCTCGCTCCAGGATTTGTGTCATTCTTCAACGCACCTAAATACCGCTTCAATATCGGCCTTCGCAATGAGAATGTTTTCAAGAATGTCGGCTTCAACGTGGTTGCCAAATGGCAGGACAACAGCTATTATGAGGGAACGTTTGTTTCCGGTGAACTGCCTTATTTTACGTGGGTTGATGCACAGATCACTTATCGCCCAACAAAATCCAAAAGCGTGTTCCGCGTAGGCGGAACGAACATCGGCAACAGCTACTATCGCACAGGTTTTGGTAGCCCTTACGTTGGCGGTTTGTATTACGTGAGCTACGGATATAACATTTTCTAATAAGAACAAGATGATATGGAGAAGCCGCCCAACAGGGCGGTTTTTTTTTGCTAAGAGGAGAGAGCTAAAAGCGGAGGGGTGAGGTAAGGAGACTGGAAGAGGTTAAGAAAGTAATGAGAAGAGAGAAGAGAGAAGAGAAAGAAGGGATAATGTCCTGCTTACCTTGCGGTCATTAAGGAACCGGCCATTATTAAAACACCTGTAGCTCGCATAAATATTATGGAAGAACCCGTATATCCCGCCAAACATCGTAAAGCCGGATAAGGTATACGCTTTACCTGGTTAATCGTCTGTAGAGGTGACAGAAGTTTGGTACTTGCTCTTCTCTTCTTAACCTTCCCAGGATTCAATGCGAAAAAAGAAAAGACGTTCAACCCTTCTCATTCTTCTTTCACTCTTCCATTCTTAAGCAAAAAAAACCGCCTCACTTGAAAGTGAAGCGGTTGTGTTGCAGGAGTTGCAACTGCTTTTAACCGAATAAACCACCATCTTTATACTAAGAGTCAGTAGGAGTAAGGAATTCAAAGAGTAGTTCTTTTAATCCTTATGCTCTCTTAACTTCTTAGCCAAAGAGACCACCTTTTTTCAGGGTTCTTGTTGATTCACCAATTTTGAACCCGTTATGATAGATCTCAATTTTGTAGTCACCTCTCTGGAAGTCTTCCTGGCGAATAGGGAACTGAACAGCTTTACGTGTGCCTTGTTCGTATTCCACAGGAACTTTTGTTGTAAATGCTTTATCGCCATCTGCACGTGTAGTGAGTGTACCGGATCCAAGATTTGCATCAGAAACTACTTTACCATCAGGTGCAGTAACCATGATATACATATCGGCAGGACCAGATTTAGCGATACGGTTTTCCACATCAAAAGAAACAACCAGTTTGTCTACGCGTTTTGCAGTAGTGCTAACTTTCTCTTTACCGTTTTTCTTTTCATTGATCGGAGTGATCTGGATGTTCGATGCGCTGAACGTAGAACCTACGTCAACAGTTTGTGACAGGGCTTCTTTTTCAGAAGAAGAAGTCTGAAGATTTTGCTCCAGTACTTGTTTTTCTGAAGTCAGCTGTGTATTGTTAGCTGTCAGCTCCTGGTTTTCGCCAGTCAGTCTTGAAACTTCCTGTTCCAGGTTAGATATTTTATCATTCAATTCTGAGATCAGTGTACGAGCTCTTGCGAGTTCGGCATCAGAAGCATTCTTTTTACTCAGAATACTACGGATCTCAGCTTTTTTAGAATCGATGTCTTTTTGCAGAGATGTTTTTTCACCCTGCAGGTTGTTGTTTGCTCCAGTGATGGAATCAAGACGCATTTCAGCTTCGTCATACATCAGCTTGAGTGAATCACGCTGGGACATGTAAGAGTCTGACTGAACCTGCGCAACCTGAATTTTCTCTCCGGAATTATTCTTATCCCAGAGAAGATAACCCCATGTTCCGAGGAGAGCTGCAACTAAGATTCCTATCAATAAATTACGACTACCGCGGTTTTGAGGAGCCGGTGGCTGATTTTGCGGAGTAGCGGATGGA
This sequence comes from Chitinophagaceae bacterium, assembly GCA_040509495.1. Lineage (GTDB taxonomy): Bacteria > Bacteroidota > Bacteroidia > Chitinophagales > Chitinophagaceae > Terrimonas_A. The sequence goes on from JBEVKW010000323.1 coordinate 22,336, forward strand.
TAATTCGTGTTTGCCATATAGAGGGTTTTAAGTGTTTTAATTTTAAATGTAATGTTTCTGTTTCGATTCGTTTAGTGAATAGTAATTTTTCTAACTGTACAGTGGTTTTTTGGTAATTAACTGATTTCATGTCTTGTACAATTCAAATTATTGTATCAATTCGTGAAATCTGCGTTAATCGCACAGTCAATTCCGAAAACCGTGCCAGAATGTTTTTTTTGGAACGGGAAAACGTTGAAAACGTGTCCGCCAAAAAATAGCTAAAGCCTGTATCTTAGCGGCTTATGGCGGTTGAAAAAATCATAGCGGAATGGAAAAAGGGGGTATTCAAGCCCGTATATTGGCTCGAAGGAGAAGAGGAATATTTCATTGATAAAGTGATCGATTATGCAGAACATCATATTCTGCCGGAAAGCGAAGCTTCATTCAACCTGTCTGTGTTTTATGGCAGAGATTCCAACTGGGCAGATATCGTGAATGCATGCAAACGCTATCCGATGTTTGCTGAACGCCAGGTGGTGGTGCTCAAAGAAGCACAGCAAATGCGTGATATTGAAAAGCTGGAAGGGTATGTGGAAAATCCGCTATCCTCAACGGTATTTGTTGTCTCGTATAAAGACAAAAAAGTCGATGGCCGGACAAAGTTTGCAAAAGTCTTAAAGGAGAAAGGCGTTTTCATCAGCACCAAAAAGATCTACGATAGTCAACTGCCGGATTGGACACAGGAATTGTTGCGTTCGAAAAACCTGTCCATTTCTCCGAAAGGGCTGGCGCTCCTGATAGACCATATAGGAAATGATCTGAGCCGTATTGAAAATGAAATTGAAAAGATCTCCGTCAATCTTGCTGCCAGGAAAAATATCACTGAAGATGATATAGAAGAGTTTGTTGGGGTAAGTAAAGATTTCAATGTATTCGAGTTGCAGGCCGCACTTGCGAAAAAGGATCTGGCAAAAAGCATACGTATCATCCAGTATTTTGAATCAAATCCGAAAGCTGCACCCATCCAGCTGATACTGCCTTCGCTCTATGGTTTTTTCAGCAAAGTATTTATGGTCTTCGGGGCAGGTTCACAGGATGAAAAAGCAATAGCATCGGCCATAGGAGTAAGCCCGTTTTTTGTGAAGGATTACCTCCATGCGTCACGGATATATGATTATGCCGGGGTGGAGCGCGTGCTGCTTTTATTGCATCAATATAATCTGAAAAGTATCGGCGTAAATGCCGCGCCAACGGAAGATGGCTCACTCATGAAGGAAATGGTCTATAAGATCATGGCCTGACGGTTTTATTTTTTTACAATCCTCAAGACCTTAACTTGCGGGTATCTTACAGATAAAATTCACCAAAATGAAAAAAATCACCCTTTTGTCTTTTGCCGCAGCTCTTTTCTTTCTGACGAGCTGTGAAACCACCCGCGAGATCTCGATCGCCGATAATGGTAGTGGTACGATACTGACCACAATGGATATGAGCTCGATGATGGGTATCGCAAAAATGTCAGGCAAGACAGAAGAATTAGGCAAACAAACAGCCCTGGATACGACGATCTCTTTTGCCACTCTGCTGGACAGTATACCTGATCTTGGTCCCCAGGATAAAGAACTGCTCAAAAAAGGAACAATGGGAATGGTGATGAATATGGAGAATGAGCAATTTCTTGCAAAGATCAGTTTCCCTTTCTCTAACGTCAGCGAAATCACAAAGCTTCAGTCACTGACAGGTAAAATGATGCAGGAGGCGATGAAAAAGCAAATGGAAGGAAAAGGACCTGGCGAAATGGGAGGCGAAGGCGATCTTCCTTCCGGCGCCTTTGACGATTATTTCAAATCAACTTTCACGGCGGGCCTGATCGAAATGAAACTAAATAAGGAAAAGTATGCAACCATTGGGGAAGATAAAAACATGCAGGGAATGAAAGAAGCTATGGGACAGGGATTGCCAATGGTGAACAAATGGATCATACATCTTCCCAAGCCAGCTAAAAAAGTGGAAGGAGCTTACGCGAAACTTTCTGAGGATAAGAAGACTGTTACTATAGAAAATGATATGAACGAATTTTTTGATGATGCGACAAAACTGGAATTCCGGGTGGAATATTAAGGTCGCACCGTCTGACGGATCCATAAAAGCGAACGGGATACTTAAGTATCCCGTTCGCTTTTTACGTCAAAGTATATTCAGGCTATCGATCTTATCCTGGTCAATTTGCCTGACCAATGCTTCAAGCGAATCAAACCGGATCTCTTCACGCAGGTATTTCTTCAGATAAATGCGGATGGACTGACCGTAAATATCCTGGTTAAAATCAAAGAGGTTTACTTCGATGACCCGTCTTTTTCCATCCACGGTAGGTCTGAATCCGATGCTCATCATTCCTTTGAACCGGCTGCCTTTATCAGGCCCGCCATTCAGCAGCGATGCATATACGGCATAGATGCCATTACCCGGAATGATCTTCTCTTCGTCCGGCACCTCTATATTGGCTGTAGGATAGCCCAATTTCCTGCCCAGTTTATCGCCGTCTACCACGGTGCCCGAGAAAAAGAAATCGTATCCCAGTAATTTGTCGGCGATCGAAACCCTGCCTTCCAGGAGGGCCTCCCGGATGCGTGTGGAACTGATGGCGATCTCGTCCAGGATGTGTTTCGGGATTTCCCTGAGCTGGTAGTTGAAACGAGGTGCAAGCTGCTCCAGCAGCCTGTAATCGCCTTTGCGCTCCTTTCCGAAGCGGTGGTCATACCCGATGATGATCGTATGCGGGCGAAACCTTTTTACGAGGAAATGTTCGATATAATCTTCGGCAGACTGATTGGCAAATGCATCGGTGAAGGGAACTACCACCACGTGATCGATCCCCAGTTGCTCAAGCAACTCCAGTTTTTCTTCCGGTGTATTGATCAATCTTACACCGAGTATCGTAGAGGTCACCACCTTTCTGGGATGCGGATGGAACGTAATGATCACGGTTTCCCCGTTCACTGCCTTCGCCTCACGTATCAGCTCATCAATTATCTGCCTGTGGCCGGCATGAACACCATCAAAAGTACCGATCGTCACCACAGCGTTCCGGAAGGCGGGTAACTGATCAAGATTTCTGTGAATTTGCATAAAGGGGCAAAGATAGGAGGAAATCGATGGCCGATGACTGATGGCCGATGGCCGAAAGAAAGCCTGTAACCTGGATCCTGTCTCTTCCCGTTAGCCATTAGTTTTGGCGGCTCTTTGAGATCCGAACGACAATTTCCGGCATGCCAATGGCAATCTGTCCATAATGATTGTTTTTTCGGCCATCGGCTATCGGTCATCGGCCATCGTCTCTCTTCCTTCCGGGATTTTTATCTATTTTCGCGCCTCAATTTTACCCATGAGCTTATACGATAAAAGAGGCGTTTCTGCCCAAAAGGAAGAAGTGCATGCTGCGACCAAAAAACTGGATAAAGGGCTTTACCCCAGGGCATTTTGCAAGATCTATCCCGATGTGCTTTGCGGAGATGCCGAATGGGTGAACCTGATGCACGCAGACGGGGCAGGAACCAAAAGCATCCTGGCTTACCTGTACTGGAAAGAAACAGGAGACCTGTCTGTCTGGAAAGGCATCGCACAGGACGCTATCGTAATGAACCTGGATGATCTGCTTTGCGTGGGGATCTATGACCAGCTTCTTTTTTCGTCAACCATCGACAGGAACAAGCACGCGATCCCTGCAGAAGTACTGGAAGCGGTGATCAACGGCACTCAGGAGTTCTTCGATGCAATGAAGAACTTCGGCGTCAATATCACCTATATGGGCGGAGAAACAGCCGATGTGGGTGATGTGGTAAGAACGATCGCGGTGAATGGCACCATGACTGCACGCTGGCCGAAATCAAAGCTGATTACCAACGAAAAGATCGCACCCGGACAGGTGATCGTAGGATTGGCCGGTTTCGGAAAAGCAGGGTACGAGCAAAGCTATAACAGCGGGTTAGCGAGTAATGGACTAACCAGCGCAAGACATGATGTTCTGCAAAAAACATACGGACAAAAATTCCCTGAATCGTTTGACAACTCACTGGACGATTCAGTCGTGTATATCGGGCCTCACCGCATGACGGATAAGATAGAAGTGGATGGAGAAGAATTGAATATCGGGCAATTGCTGCTTTCTCCAACGCGGACGTTTGCCCCGGTGTTGAAAGAGCTGCTGGAAAATCATTTTGACAGTATCAAGGGCCTGGTGCATTGCAGTGGCGGCGGTCAAACAAAATGCCTGAAGTATGTTCCTGAAGACGTACACATCCTGAAAGACGATCTTTTCACGCCGCCTGTAATCTTTGATCTGATCCAGCAGGCAAGTGGTGCAGATGACCGCGAAATGTACCAGGTATTCAATATGGGAACAAGACTGGAGATCTATACAACTGAAGAAGATGCGGATCAGCTGATAAAAGTAGCTGCGAAAATGGGCGTGCAGGCGCGGGTGATCGGAAGGGTAGAGGAGGAGAAGCCCGGAAAGAGACTTACGATTAAGACTGCAAACGGAATGCTGGAATACGCTTAAGAAAGGCTGGCATAGTTCTCATCGCAGAGGACGCAAAGAACCGCAAAGAGCGCAACGAAATCTTACGATCAACGTTGCGCTCTT
>JBEVKW010000324.1:0-3516 GCA_040509495.1 Chitinophagaceae bacterium
GCTACGTGCTTATTGGTTATTTTCAGACTTAAGATCCGGTCATGGCCACCGGGCAATCTAATCGTCTCTTTCAATTTGCTAATTATTCTTCATCGGCACGATCATCTCAAAAGAAGGGATATCAACTGTGAACATTTGCTTGTTGTTCAGGTTTTCCATTTGGTAGGTGCCTTTCATTTTGCCCATCTCAGTGCGAAGATTGCAACCGCTTACATACTGATAGCTTTCGCCTGGCTGAATGGTCGGTTGAACACCAACCACACCTTCTCCTTCCACTTCACGATGACTGCCGTTACTGTCAAAGATCTGCCAGTTGCGACGGTGAAGCTTTACCGGAAATGCATTATGATTTTCGAGCGTGATGCGGTACGCAAACATGAACTCCGACTGAACGGGATTGCTATAGTCGGGCTGGTAAAATGTTTCAACGCTTACCTGCACCCCTTCAGAGATAATGCTGTTCATACCAATCAGTTTGAGTAAAAATAGTGAAAAAGGCTGAGAATAGTAAGACAGTTCAGCGTTGTCCGTCGCCCCGGTGAAGGGAGTCAGCCTGGCTTAATAGGTTACAGTTTTGTTATTTATACCCGTTTCAAGCCATGCCATGGTGAATGGGGGCCGTCCAACGATCTTCTAACCTTGCATTTCCCGCTCAAACGCGTAAATTTGCGCCTTCACTCATCCTTAATTTTTTCCCTTTATGAAGATAGCAGTAGCCAAAGGCGACGGAATCGGCCCAGAAATCATGGACGCCGTACTCAGTATTTTTCAAGCCAACAACACTCCTCTCGAATATGAATTTGTAGATATGGGTAAATGGGTGTTCGATAAAGGTTTTAACAACGGAATGACTCCGGAAGCGAAAGCGACCATTGAATCACTCGGTCTGCTTTTCAAAGGACCAATGGAAACCCCAAAGGGTAAAGGTGTAAAAAGCATCAATGTAACTGCCCGTAAAACCTGGAATACTTTCGCCAATAAAAGAGCGTTTCAGAGCCTTCACGGTGTGGATACAGTTTTCAGCAAAGCAGGGATCCCCATCGATATCACGGTGGTCCGCGAGAATATTGAAGATACTTACGGCGGTATCGAACATATGCTTACGCATGACGTGGCACTCAGCCGCCGCTTCATCACCCGCCCGGGCAGCATGCAGGTGATCCGTTACGCCTTCGAAATGGCCCGCCAGAAAAAAGCGACCCGCATTACCTGCGGCCATAAAGCCAATATCATGAAGATCACCGACGGTTTGTTCCTCGACTGCTTCTATGAAGTAGCGAAAGAATATCCTGAGCTGAAAGCGGACGATATCATCGTGGATGACCTTTGTATGAAACTCGTTACACGTCCCGATACATTTGATACCGTTGTACTGACCAACCTCCAGGGAGATATCGTAAGTGATCTTTGCGCGGGTCTTGTTGGCGGGCTTGGTTTTGCTCCCTCTGCTAATATCGGCGATCATATTTCGATCTTTGAAGCTGTTCACGGCACAGCTCCCGACATCGCCGGAAAAAATATCGCGAACCCTACAGCACTTTTATTGAGCGGCCTTGCCATGCTTCGCCATGTGGGCCTCACTGAAAACGCTGCCGTCATCGAGAACGCCCTGCTGTATACACTTGAAACAGGAATACATACCGGTGATTTTGGTGACAGATCAAAACCGTCTGTGAACACAACAGAGTTTGCTGAAGCGATCATCTCCAACTTTGGCAAGCAGCCAGCAGTTGGTGCTAAGCCTATCATCACTAATCAACCAGGAACACCTGCACCATTCAAACTCGCACAGAACTCAATGATGGTGTCAAAGGAAACTGAAAACGAAGTGATCGTTGGTGTGGACATGTTCATTGAAAGTGCTGAACAACCTGATGCAATCGCGCATAAATGCCAGCGTCATGCCGGCGTTAAATTCAACCTCATTAATATCAGCAACAGGGGTACGCAGGTTTGGCCTACAGGATCTGTTTATACCAACCTCGTCAATCAATACAATGTTCGTTTCGAAAGCATCGATGGCTCTCCGCTGAATCAACAGGATATAATTGGTTTGTATGTAAGCTTAAGCGGTAATTTCAAGATCTGCTCGCTGGAACTCCTGAACATGTGGGGAGATAAGAAAGCATACAGCCTTGCGCAGGGACAATAAAACATCCCAACATTATTTTTTTATGAAGCCCCGCTATGCGGGGCTTTTTATTAGAGGTCTCTAATGTTACTAAAGAACAGGTGGCATGAATTTGGCGCGATAACGCCGGTCAGTCATTTTCTACCATCAACCAACTATAGTATGAAGATTTTTTTACCCACTTTCCTCCATGTTTGCTTATTATGTTGCTTTTACCCTGCCCTCGCGCAGACGCACACTCCGCGGAATACGTCGATGATATCCAATAGCGGAGGCTATTATGAGTACCTGCCGGCAGGCTACTCGTCAGACCCTCAACTACATCCACTGATCATTTTTATTCACGGCTTTGGGCAACTGGGAACGGGAACAGGCAGCGAACTTTCAAAGGTGTTGTGGTATGGACTGCCGCAGATCATTGATGAAGGAAGGTTACCGTCTTCGTTTACAGTAAACGGTCAGACGCATCGTCCGGTAATAATCTCACCACAATTCAAAAGCTGGCCTACTGCCTCAGACATACAGGGTATTATCAATTTTATTACACAAAACTACCGTATCAACACTACAAGGATCTACCTCACCGGGATGAGTATGGGTGGAGGTGTTACATGGGATTATGCGGGAAGCAATGCTGCAGCTGCCGGTAAGCTCGCTGCAATTGTGCCTGTGTGTGGAGCTTCCTCCCCAACCAATGGAGCTGCCAATATCATGTCTAATGCAAAGCTGCCGGTATGGGCTACCCATAACAGCGGAGACCCCACCGTTCCTGTGAGCAATACAAACCTCTACATAGACTATATCAACACGCCGAACCCGCCTGCCCCGGCTGCAAAAAAAACGATCTTTTCCAGCAATGTTCATGACGCGTGGACCCAAACATATGATCCTGAGTGGCGTGAAAATGGCTCACTGAACATCTATCAATGGATGTTGCAATATTCAAGAGGAGGAGAAATCGTTTTGCCTGTATTGCTGACCAACTACACTGTTACACCAAATAATGCAGGCGGTGTCCGTATCGACTGGACAACAGCACAGGAACAGGATAATAAATATTTTACCATTGAACGCTCTGCAGACGGAAGAACATTTACAGAAATAGCCCGCGTCAACGGAACCAATAACGCCACCGGAAGCACTTACCAGTATACAGATAATGCCCCCTTGCCCGGTATCAGCTATTACAGGCTGTCGCAAACTGATCTCGATGGAAGAAAAGAACTTTTCGAAGTTAAACAGGTCAATTTCAACGGTAATGCTGTCAACAAACTGCAATTGTATCCGAACCCTGCAAGTAACTTTTTTACTATCCGTTTAAATGACCATTACAGCGGTAAGCTTCAGTTGCGGATCACCACCTCCTCAGGGCAGATTGCTAAAAC
>JBEVKW010000325.1:0-46117 GCA_040509495.1 Chitinophagaceae bacterium
CACACAACCCTAAACACTCCGCGGGCGAGTTTTTTTTTGTGCAGGTGACACCCTCCCATTTTTAGCCATGTGCGCGTAGCCTTGATCTTTTTTTGTTACTTTTTTTGCATCAAGGCAAAAAAAGTAAACGGAGACTCCGAGCTCCCTCGGAAAAAAAAGCACCTTGCCCGCCGGCGCATCAAGTCAAAAAAAACGGCCCCTCCGAGCCGCCCTCGGAAAAAAAAAGGAAGGGTAGAAACCCCTCCCGGAACGATTGCTTTTTCGAATTGCAATCTAACTGTAAGCCATTGAATATTTTTAATTGTCCCAATTATCTGTTCTGAATGGCACCGCTGGCAACCCATCTGCATTATAAAAATTCACTCCTTGCGGATTATCTGCCCATGCATAACGAACGGCTACAGGATCTTTTACCTTTTCACTCCACACGATCACTTTACCGTTCCTGATCTCCGCCTTCGCCCAGTAAAATATATGGTCGGAACCAGCGGTCGCAAAATACATCAAATCCCCGTTTTTGCTAACTAAACCTTTCCCTTTGTGATCAAAATCCAGCGTTATTTTATCCTTTTCAACTTTCATTGATCTGAAGACAGGTCCGGAATACGCGACCTTTTTGTCTTTGTAAACAAGGTGGCGGGCCGTAAGCGCCAGTCTTTCGCCCACCGTTTTTTTATCTGGAGGATGAATATCAAATTCTTCCCCGACATCGATCGCCAATGCCAGTCCGGCATTCGGAACATTATCCGCTACTGTTGCCTGTGATTCCCGCAGCAGGGCCCAGTTACTTTTGGCCGGATCACCGGGAGGTTTCATATAATTGGCGAGCTGAACGATCAGAAAAGGAAAGTCGCCCTGCCCCCACCGGGTACGCCAGTCATTGATCATCGCAGGAAGCAGCGTCCGGTACTCGATCGCCTTTCCCGTATTGGCTTCACCCTGGTACCAGGCTACTCCTTTGATACCATACCCGATCAACGGTTCGATACGCGAATGGAACATGATCCCTGGCAGATATTCAATCCGGGTAAAACTGCCCACCGGCATCGGCGGCATCCTCACACCCGTGCGTAATTTCCATTCCCCGGAAAGATCGACTTCCTGCATACCATTGGTCAACCGGTACTTCCGGCCGGGTATCACACCGCCCCTGCCCTCTTTATCAATAATTCGAACCGTGATGATGTTGCTGCCCGCGCGGACGATCGAATCTGGAATGCGATACCTCCGTTCCAAATATTTATTATCCTTTGACCCGATCCAGTGCCCGTTGAAATAAGTACTGTCTGTATCATCCACCATTCCCAGCTCCAGGTATTTGTCGCCTGTGAGAAATGACGGATCGATCTGCACTTCTTTTTTGATCCAGACCACTCCATCCTGTTGCAGCCCCTGCTCTTCCCATAAACCCGGTACAGTATATTTTTGCCACGCTGAAAGATCTGTATCCTGATCCCTCCAGCGCTTCACCAGCCCCGTATCATTTTGCCGCTGGTGCGTCATCCATTCATCATTTACCCGCTTATCTCTTGCGCTGACACTGTCTGTATAACGATCTTCTTTGAATGGCTTAGCCTTCTGCAGATAATGAGGAAATTTCGCCAGCACTTCTTCACTGATCCATCCTTCTGCCGCTGTGCCTGGGTAACTTGCATGGATAATACCGATAGGTACTTTATATTTTTCGTAGAGACTCCTGGCAAAAAAGTAACCGACAGCACTATACATTAATACATTTTCAGGTGTCGCTTCTTTCCACTTCCCTGTTGCATTTTCATTCTTTTTAAAACTGTATGGATTCTTAACAGCGAATTCCCGGACATTGTAATTTGCTGCATCTGCAATCTCGCGGGAATATAATTGCTTCGCTTTATACAACTGGTAATCCATGTTCGACTGACCAGAACATAGCCATACATCGCCGATCAGGATATTGCTGACCGCAATGTGTTTATCTCCACTGGCAAATGACATATCGAACGGGCCGCCCGCTGCTAGTGCAGGAAGCCTGAATGTCCATTTACCATCGTCGGCTGTAACAGTTTCCCGTGATCGGCCACGGAAAACGAATGTAACTTTTTCACCCGCCTTCGCCCATCCCCAAATGGTAAGGGGAAGATCACGCTGCAATACCATATTGTTACTAACAAGATCAGGCAGTTTCAGCTGCGCAAAAGATCCCGTCTGCTTCGTTGTGAGCAAAACAGTAAGTATTATTACCTGCATGACCTGGCGCAATAATTTCTTCATTCTATGGGAAGATTTACCACTGTGAAAGTGACAGTAATTTTTTTGTGTCCAATTTGCCACTAAAATTTTCCGGAACAAGCGATACGTTGAATGAGGTTTTTGTATTGGCCGGTAGGGTGATCTCAAATCCAACCAGTACAGTTCCTTTGTTAGCAGCGTCATACGATCTTGGAGGATCTGTGGGCCATGTTTTGATCTTAACACCATTAACACCGGTCACCATCATTTTCATTTTCTTTTTTCCAGAAGTAAGCACCGCTTCACCTTCTTCGGTAGAGCTCACTGATGCCGGCGTCAGCATCACCCAGCGGATGACGGCTTGCTTGCCGGCGGTCTCCACTTCGTCCCTGACCGTTACGATCGCATTATCCAGCACGGCAATGCCCCGATGAGCACTTTTCAATTCACTTTCATAAGCCGAACTGATATCCATCACGGCACGCCTGTTCAAGCTGTCATCAACTACTTTCAACAGGCGCCCATTACTTTTTACATTCTGCAACTGGCCATTCACAGTAAGCGTACTGTGCGAATAATTTGCATAACGAAATACCTGCCATCGTTGAGATGGCTGCGACATATCCCAGATCTGTAGTCCAGCGGATTCAAGTGAATTGTATTGCTGCATACCAAGATCCGCCGACCAGCGAACGCCATCCATATCCATCACAAAAGAACCAACATCCATGTGTGCGTGACTCGTAGAAGGCGAGCCTCCTTTAAAGCCTACATAAATTCCCTGGCCCTTGTCCCATGATGTTCTCATGATAGCAACCTGGTGATCTTCTTTTGCTGCCCAAATTTTCTTATAAGGAGGCACTACCTTCTCCAGGATAATATCCTTGCCCCAGATGACAGCTGCCGGTAAAAAGCGACTTGCTTTCACATCAAAAAGCTGGTCCTGCAAATATTGCTTCTCCTGTAATAAAAGCGATACGTCTTTATTCTTGTTTGCAAACCAGAACATGGCTGGTTGCAAACCTTCATGTCCCCCACAATCAGCATAGTTAAATGGCTTGCCGGATGATTGGCTCACGAGGTTCTCATAAAAAAGACCCGTTTGTAAAAAGCCCTGCTGGGCAGACAAGCCATGGTCGGTTCCGAAGATCTTTTCTATCGCGTCAATAAAGAATACATTGAATGATGTACCATACCCCCAGTAACTATATCCTTCCATATAATTACCATCAGGCGCATAGTGTTGCATAGGGATTCGGATGCTGGTGAGTGCACGTTCGATTACCTGTTTTGCAACAACAGGATCATTTTCATAGATTGCGAGCGCACCAAAGCTGATCCCGGCATTACAGACCTGGTTCCAGTTATTACTGCTTCTCAACCAGCCATTATATTTTGGATCCAGGGAAGTAGCGATCCCTTTCTGCCTGATCGCATCACTGATCGTTGCTTTCGATGCAGGTGAAAGGCGGTCGAACAACCAGTCATACCCGATAGAGACAGCCATCGTCATTTCAGCAACATCCAAAAAATGGCTGGGATTCCAGTCTGCAAAAGCCGCAACAGTCAGCATTTCTTTTTCACAGCGTGCAGCATACTTCTCCTGCCCGGTCATTCGAAAAGCGTAAGACAGGTAAAAGATCCTTCGCAATGCTTCCCGGGAAACCTGCAATAAACGCCGGCCGATCATCGTTCGTTCAACAGGTGTAATGGCGATGATGGCGTCGCATTCCTGCAGGATCTTTTGATGATAGTTATTCCATGCAGCGTTGGCTTTCACCTGGGCAAGAATTCCCTTCTCCTCGCCTTTCATCATCAGCAAGCGCGGATGTGCTTTGATCTTTGTAGTATCGATCTGCTGTGCAAAAGGAGCAGTGCCAAAGAAAAAAACGCATACGAGAACGAGAAACGTATTTTTTTTCATAAAGAAAGTTAAACCGTAAAGACCGTGCTTATTTTCGTTTGTCGAAATAATCAGCAAGATTATAAACCTGCGTATTCAGTTCTCTCATTTTATCCAGCAAAGGCTGATAGTTTGAATAATCCCAACCTACAACACCTTTGTTTGCATCAAGATTACTGGGATCAACTGCGGTGTATGTCGGGTCATTATCCTGGTATTTGAACCAGTGAAAGCCCACACAACTTTGTGATTCGATCAAACCAAGCAGGAAATGCTGGTAAAAGATACCACGATCTTCCTGGGTTTTCACATTCCATCCGGCACCCGAATAATTGGGCATTCCGGAATCTTCCCCTTTTACATAATATTCGGTTATGATAAAAGGCTTGCCGGACCATTTCTCCCAGTTCTTCATATCCTCCTGTACAGGCGTCCAGTGGCGGTAATAATTGATCGCGATCACATCAACATACTTACTCATCGCATTAAAAACCTGTCGCACTTTCAGTTCATAGTTGTGCAAACGGCTTCCGAGGTACATGTGATTGGGGTCATATTTCTTTATTGCTTTGGATACAGTAGCATAGTATTTCTCCGCTACAAGGCCCAGGAATTCATGCCTGATGCTATCTGTGATCGCGGCTACAGACCATCCCCGTTCTTTCATCCATTTCTTTGCGGCCACTGTTCCCGGATCGGTTGAATCTTTTTTACCAAGATAACGGTCAAGCGTCAATCGTTCAAGCGGCAGTTCATTGTCGGAGAAATAGCCGTAAAGATTGGCGTCATCCTTTGTAGCGGTGAGTTGTTTGGCGTATTCATCACAAAAGCTTTCCCATTGGGTATCGAATACAAAAATTGTGCGATCGGGATAACCGGTATGCCCGCTTTCCTGGTAGGTACCGCCGCGCTTTTTACCATAATCACTCATAAAACTTTTGATGATGGTATAAGCAAATGGTGAATGCAGCCGGGCTGAAGCCGGCTGCATTAGCTTGTTATCCGTCCATGCACCAAATGCGTTGAATCCATATTCACGTAATTGTTTAACAGTAGCGTCAGCCCACCCTTCCCTGGTTTTAAATTTCTGCTGTAATGCTGCAACACTTCTGTCTGAGCGGCCGGGAGAGATCTCCACCATGCCTATGTTGATATAGGGATGTCCCTGCGGATCGATCGTGTACCAGCGACTTCCGATCTTCTTTGCATAGAAAAAACCGGTAGCCTTTTCTTTAAGATCATTGCGGCCACCATAGCTATCCAGTGCGACAGGCTGGCCGGACTTGAATCCATTCAACGTGGAAATGGTCCGGGTTGGATAATCCTTCCATTCGCTGAAGGTCTTCTTTTCACTATTGGCAACCCTGACAGGAATGGTGATCGAATACTCGTTAGGTTGAGCAATTGCGCAAATGCTTAATAACAATGCGGAGAGGGTGTACGGAATTTTGATCATACTTATAAAATGTTTTGCGTAGGGTGCCGAAGATTACGCAGATTTAGTTTCGGCTGTGCGAAAAGGCAACAGCTTTCTTATCCTTTTCACAGGTTGCGCGGATCTCGCAGGTCAATACACAATAGCCTGGTGTATCTGCGTAATCTGCGCTGATCTGAAAAGTGATCCGGAATTGCCGATATATCTTCTCGGTTCAGATGGATAAATCTGCGCCGTCTGCGGGAACCTTACGCCAGTCAGTCATCAATTATATCCGGGGTTCTGTGTTAAGATCGGGTTCGTGTTGATCTCATTGATCGGGATCGGGAAAAGCAACTGGAATGCCTGTATCTGAACGATCGGAGAAGTTGTTGTCACCCTGATCGCATATTTAGTGAAGTGATTGTTCATCACCTCAACCGCTCTCCCCGTTCTCACGAGATCAAACCAACGATGCCCTTCAAGATTCAGCTCAATGCGTCTTTCCTTTTCGATCGCGAGACGCAGCTGGCCTTGCGTTACCGTCAACGGATCAAGCAATGCCGCACCGGTAAAGCCCGCCCGTGTACGGATGCGATTCACGAACGGTACAGCCGTTGCCACGTTCGCCGCACTTTGTTCGTTCAACGCTTCTGCATACAACAGCAGAATGTCTGCATGGCGCAATACGATCCAGTCGCAGTCTGCATCAAGGTCCTGCGCGGGCGTATCACGATACTTGCGTGTGATCCATGCACCGGTGCCGGATGCAACAAATGAAACAGCTGTTCTTTTATCGGCAGCGCCCTGTGCGGTCATCGTATCCACCAGGTCTTTACGAAGTGTATTGAACTGATAACCGGTACCCACACCACCGGCTTCAGCAGTAGTACGGGAAAAATGATTGGGGAATGGACTGCCCGTTGAGGGCACATTTCCTTTTGAGTACCGCACTGCAAATACGATCTCCGCATTCATTTCATTGGTCGTAAGAAATATGTCTGCGTAGTTCGGCAACAGTGAATGGATCGTGTTATCATAGGCGGTAACATACCCTGCAAGTTCAGTCACGGCCTCATTGTATTTTTTTTCGGTCAGGTAAACCTTACCCAGCATCCCGCGTACCGCCGCTTTGGTTACACGGCCGAGGTCACTGGAAGCAGTATACCTGTCAGGCAGATTTGCGTCAGCTTTGGCTTCATTCAGGTCTTGTTCTATCTGGATATACACCTCTTCAGCAGAAGCACGGCCGTACTCATACGCTTCCTCGATCGTCCTGATCTCTTTAGTAACAATAGGAACACCGCCAAACGTTCTAACGAGATTGAAATAGGTCAGCGCGCGGATGAACTTCACTTCGGATTTATATCTTTCTTTCACGGCGGCATTCATCGCAATTGCATCGATCCTTGACAAAACCAGGTTACACCGGGCGATCACGCGATAGTTATATGTCCATTGCGTTTGCAGGACCTGGTTTGAAGATGTGGTCTGAAAAAACTCAAAATCCCCTACGCCACTTCCTTCAACGACTGCTGTTGTATTATCCGAGGCGATCTCCGCAATAGGATAGATCCCCCGGCTGCCGCTTGCTTTACCGTATACTTCCTGCAAGCCGGCATAGGCCGCGATCACGGCGGTGGAAATGCTGGCGGAATCATTGTAATAGCCGTCTGTTTCGATCCGTGTTGGATCACTAAGATCGATAAAGTCTTTAGAGCATCCGATAGAAAAGAGAGATAATCCAAGTATAAGTATGATGATGTTTTTACTGGTCGTCTGTTTCATAATTCAGAATCGTTAAGGTTAAAAACTGATATTGGCTCCAAGCGTAATAGTGCGGTTCAGCGGATAAGCGCCCTGGTCAACGCCATAGGTCGGATTCGTTGAGTTACCATAAAGATTTGCTTCAGGATTATACCCGAAATAGCTGGAGAACGTGTGAAGATTTTGCGCCATCACATATACGCTTGCATAACTCAGTCCCATTTTCTTCACGAACGGAGAAGGCAATGTATAACGCACCTGCACATTCCGGATCCGCAGGAAAGACGCATCAAACAACTGGTAAGTGGAAAATGCATTGAGCCATGACTGTGCGCCGTTCAATACACGCGGCGTCATGCCATCTCCCGGATCTTCTTCGGAGCGCCAGCGGTTGAGCGCATTCTCACGGGCATTCACACGACCGTAGAAATTATATACGTAACGATCTGTACCATTCAGGATCTTACCACCATAGCTCCCCTGGATGCTGAAGCTGAAGGTGAATTTCTTATAGGTAAAGCTGTTCTGTAACCCATAAGAGAACTTAGGGAAGGGATTGCCCAGCGGCTGAATATCCGCGGCATCTATCTTCTTATCGCCATTCACATCTTCGTATTTGATATCACCGGGTCTTGAACCGCCTGCAGCCCAAACAGCACTGTTTGCCACATCCGCTTCATTCATGTATACGCCGACCTGTTTGTATCCGAAGAAAGTTCCCATTGGCATTCCCGGTACTACGCGGATCGCGGAAGTATAACCGAACACCGGATCAAACAGGATCTGATCACTTGCGCTTGTCAGCGCGATCACTTTATTATTCATCCAGAAGATATTCGCATTCGTTGTCCATTTGAAATCTTTCTGGTTGATATTGGTGGTTTGTAACTGAATATCCAGTCCCCGGTTTCTTACCTTGCCGACGTTATTCAATACGCGGTTGGCAAAACCAACAAGAGCCGGCACATTACGGTTGAGTAACAGGTTGGTCGTATTACGTTCGTACGCTTCCACCACGAGATAGATCCGGTTGCGGAGCAAACCTAATTCCAGCGCGAGATCTGTCTGCTTATTTGTTTCCCAGGTAAGATTTTTGATCGCCACAGAATTAGGAACGAATCCGTATACACGGTTACCGGCGTTCGGTCCGAATATATAGTTCGCAGCTGCTCCATAAGCCTGCCAGTTATAATCACCGATATTGTTATTGCCGGTGATACCATAGCTTGCACGCAGTTTCAGTTCACTGATCTGTTCAAACTTCTTCATGAATTTCTCATCGGCAACACGCCATGCAACAGATACCGAAGGGAATGTCGCATACCGGTTATCAGATCCAAAACGGGAAGATCCATCTGAACGTACGGATGCCGATACGATATACCTGTCTTTAAAGCTGTAGTTCAATCTTCCGAACACAGACACCAGCGCGTTCGCAGAATAACCTGCCGTACCCAATATGTTACCGGCCCCTGTAACATACTCCACATCTGTGTTGGTATAAGAGGAAGCCTGGCCACTGACAGAAGAGTTCTCTGTTGTGTTCCGCTGAGCGCCGTAGCCGGCAAGTGCATCTATGCGATGCTCGCCAAACAATGTTCTTGAATAGTTCAGCGTATTCTCCCATACCCAGTTGTAGGTCGTGCTGTTACGTTGCTGTGCATTGATGCCTGCGAGGATGGGGTTGTTAAGATTCGCCGTTGGCGCACTGCCGTTTGCAAGAGTAGCTGGTACATAGAAATTACGGCGATCGGAAAGCATTTCACCTCCGAGGGTTGTTTTAAAGGTCAGATTGCGGATGATCTCATATTCAAGATTACTGATCATCATTCCCTTGAATGAATTGGATTTGTCACGGTAAAGATCCAGTGTAGCGATCGGGTTATACAGACCACCTACGTTCACGGCATTACCGAAGAGCGTGAGCGGTTGTCCATAATTACCATTGTCCGTAAACACCGGAATGATCGGTGGCATCAGCAAAGCCGTGGTCACCACAGCGCCGATATTCGCCTGTCCGCCATTGCTGATAGTGGAGTTATTGAAATTACCCTGGATCGGTTTTGTATCAGTACGGCTGAAGTTCGGTGCGAGTGTAAGGCTGAAGCGCAGTTTTTTCGAAAGCTTTGCTTCATAGTTCGCGCGTAGCAGGATCCTGTCGAAACCTGTATTGTCCACCACTCCGGTTTGCTTGAAATAGTTACCGGTGATATAGAATTTTGCATTCTCGGTTCCGCCGGAAGCTGAGATCTGGTAGTTGCTTTGATAGCCGGTTCTGAAGATCTCATCCTGCCAGTCCGTATTTGCCAGTGCGGAAGGATCTGTGATGCCCGCCGGTGGAGTGAGGCCTGAATTCTTATAGGCTTCCAGCGTATAATCCATGTACTGATCTTTATCCAGCAGCTTGATGGTTTTGCTTACGTTCGAAATACCGCCGTAAACATTCGCCGAGAATTTCGTTTTACCAATCGCGCCCCGTTTTGTTGTAACGAGTACGATCCCGTTACCGCCACGGGAACCATAAATAGCGCAGGCGGCCGCGTCTTTAAGGATCTGGATCGACTGGATATCGGCCGAGTTGATGTTATAAAAGTTGTCATTATTATTAAGCGGGTAACCATCCACCACGAACAGTGGGTTATTCCCGGCACCGATGGAACCCAGTCCACGGATCCTGATGTACGGATTCTGGCCCGGTTCACCACTTGGCGTCGAGATATTGGCTCCCGCTACCTGGCCCACCATCGCTTCTGCCGGAGATGCGACCGGAAGATCTTCCACATCCTTTGCGGTGAGGGTTACAACGGAATTAGATACGAGTTTTTTGGACGTCTTCCCGTAAGCGATCACCACTACATCTTCCATACTCACGCTGCTATCAGCCATAATAACGGAAATATCAGCGCGGGGAGAAGTAAGGGCCAGTTCCTGCGGGATCTTTCCAACAAAGCTGAACACAAGGGTCAGCGCACTGTCTTTACTGGTAATATTGAAGGAGCCGTCTGCCTTCGACTGAACCGTGTTATTGGTACCTTTTTTAGTAACAGTAACACCTTCTAATGGCTTCAGCGAAGCATCCCTGATGGTGCCCCTGAAGGCAAAAGGATTGGCGGGGTTCTGGGCAGTGGCGGAGAGGCAGAGCAGGTAAAAGACGGATAAAAAGGATAGTCTTTTTAGAGAGATCATAGCAATCGTTTTAGGAGTTTGGGGTTGCGGCCGGCTTGTGAACGACGCTGCCGCAACACGTGTAAAGTTTAGAAAGACAGGGGAAAACCGGGGCGGATATCCTAAAAGATAAGCCGGAAATCTTAAAAATTTAGACCACATAAAATGTACAAGATTATGATTGTCAATCAAATTTAAAATTGCCGGCTTTAAAATCGGATATAGGACAGCTCTTTTTTGTCCAGTGTTGAAGGGTGACAGAGGAACAACGGAGGATGAGTGGAGAAAGGAGCCTTAGATCAGGGTTAATGACAGGATAGTGAAGCCCCGGAGATCTGAGTGGCGTAGGAGCTACGCAAAGGGCGCAAGAGATTCCGCTAAGAGCGCAAAGAAAACTTAAGATTGACTGGCAGACCTGCTGATAACCTCTGAACCGGCACCAATCTGCGCACCTGCACCTGTATCAGCGCAAATCTGCGGGAAACTACTGCGGGCACTATAAGAACATGAACATGGGAATCACGCAAGGCAACCAAAGAGCTGAGCGAAGCAGCTTACAATTAATGCACTATTTTCACCGGACGAACGAATTCCCGAAACATGTTAAGGCTTCTCGCATATCTGTTCCTGCTGATAACACCGGTCTGGTCGCTGGCCCAATCCGCGCACTTCCGCCAGTTGACGGTCGACAACGGCCTTTCCAATAATTCCATCCTCAGCATCACCGAAGACCGCCAGGGCTTTATGTGGTATGGAACAAGGTATGGTCTCAACCGCTATGACGGCAGCCGGTTCAAAAGTTATAAGAACATATATGCCGACACCACCAGCATCAGCGATAATATCATCAACGCGCTGCTGACTGACAAAAATGGCGTGCTGTGGATCGGCTCCTCGCTCGGATTACTCAAATACAACCCGGAAACCGACTCCTTTGAACGGATGAAATTTGAGGGGCTGAAAACCTGCTATGTAAGCACGCTTTACGAAGACCTGAATGGTGACCTGCTGGCAGGAACATATCATGGTCTGTTCAAGCCATCCAAAGATTCGGTCAACTATTTCAAAAAAGCATATCCGAAAGTGCCGATGCTGAATACCAGCGGAAACATGGTAAGATCTATTTACAGAGGAAAAGACGGAAAACTCTGGATCGGGAGCTATGCGGGACTTGTTTGCTTCGACCGGAATGAAAAGGTAAAAACGTACAACAAGCAGTCGACACCTAATATTCTTCCCGAAGATTATATCACCAGCGTTGCCGGTGACTCCCGGGGAAACCTATGGATCGGCACTTTTCATGGCGGCCTGCATATAATGGATAGTCTCGGCAATAGCCACCCCTACCGGACGTCCACCGGAAATGCGCTGAACAATATCCGCAAGATCATCACTACGCGCGACGGAAAGCTCTGGGTAGGATCACAGGATGGTGTACTGGTCGTTGATCCCGTTACGCTGGAATCCACCTTACACAAGCATGATCCGCTTGATCCCTCGAGCCTAAGCAATAATTCTATCCACTCCATCTACCAGGATGCAACAGGCACGGTCTGGATCGGCACCTATCATGGCGGACTGAACTTTATTTATTCAAGAAGCACACCGTTTGAAACGATCGCGGCAAACAGCGCGATCCATATCAGTAACAATATTGTCAGTACGATCTCAAAAGATAAAGACAACCGTCTCTGGATCGGTACAGAAGGTGGCGGCCTGAATTGCCTTGATCCTAAAACAGGTCAGTACACGAACTATAAGAACAACCCGGCTGACCCGCATTCGATCAGCTCCAACCTGATCAAGGTCGTTTATCGCGACCGCCAGGACCGGGTCTGGATCGGTCCATCTTATGGCGAAGACCTCAACCTCTATGATGAAAAAACAAACTCCTTCAGAAGATATGCCTTAAGCAGGCAAAATAGGGATGTCATCAACTTTGATGAGATCTTATGTTTGCTCCAAACCAGCGACAGCACTTTATGGGTGGGAGCGCAAAGCGGACTTACCATTCTCAAACCGGAAAACGGCAGCCTTCCATCCAAAACATCCAGAACGCCTGTAAACGCGAGACTACCCAATAAAAATATCCGTGTCCTGTTTGAAGATTCACGGAAGTACCTGTGGATCGGAACGAGTGCCGGGCTATGCAGGTATGACCGAAAAACAGATGAACTCAAGGTATTCCGTCGAAAGGACAATGATCCGGCAAGTCTGCAGGGCGACGCGATCAATTCGATCACAGAAGATCATTCAGGAAATATCTGGATCGGCACTTACTATGGGGGGCTAAGCCGATATGATGTAAAAACAGGGAACTTCACAACGTACCTTCTAAAACATGGTCTTCCTAACAACAATATCCTGAGTGTTGCGGAAGATACGGAAGGAAATATCTGGTGTGGAACAGACAAGGGACTGGTAAGATATGATCCGCAGCACGACCGCTTTCTTACTTACACGACCAGCGATGGCGTTGCCAGTAATAAATTCAATGCGAATGCTATTTATAAAGATGCGCTGGGCAAATTGTATCTCGGCGGAAGCAACGGCATCACCACATTCACACCGGGAAACCTCCAGGTCAACGGAGAACGTTCAGCAGTACGATTTACCGGGTTCCGGCTTTTTGGAAATCCGGTACCGATCAACCTGGATAAAGGCATATTAAAAAAAGATATCGACTTTCAGCGGCAGATCACGCTGAACCACGATCAGCAAAACTTTACGATCGAATACGCGTTGCTGAATTTCATCAAGCCTGAAAAAAATGCATACGCATACAAACTGGAAGGCGCGGAAAAAGAATGGAACCATACTACCGCCACCAGCGTAACGTACAACAACCTGTCACCTGGCAGATATACGCTACTGGTAAAGGGCGCTAACAATGATGGCATCTGGATGGATGAACCGGCAAGGCTGGAAATAACCGTTCTGCCGCCTGTCTGGCAGACCTGGTATGCCTATACCGCATACGCACTCATTCTCGCTGCGATCATATTCTTCCTCCTTCGTTTTTTCTGGCTTCGCGAGTTGTTCAAGAAAGAACGGGAGCTGCAGCAGTTCAAACTGAATTTCTTCACAAATGTATCACATGAGATCAGGACACTACTGACACTGATCGGCGGACCTGTTGAAAGATTGCTGCAATTAAACCAGGAGCAGTTGCAACAGCGCCAACTGCAACAGGTAAAAACAAACACAGACCGTCTCTCTCACCTGGTAGAAGAATTGATGGACTTCAGAAAAGCGGAAAGCAATAACCTCCAGCTACAGGTGAGTGAAGAGAATATTGTTGAATTCGCCAGCCATATCTTTCAGGCATTTCAATCGCTGGCGGAAGAAAAAAATATCACGCTTTCATTGACCAGTAGTCAGCCGGATATCAAAGCGTATATCGACAAGCGGCAGATGGAAAAAGTGATCTTCAATCTTCTAACGAACGCGATCAAGTTCACGCCTGCGAATGGTAACGTAAGCCTGCGAATCACCGGGAATAAATCGGATGTACAAATTGATGTGGAGGATAACGGCAAAGGCATTGCGCCGGCATATCTGCCACGGCTGTTTGAGAACTTCTTCCAGGTGAGCGAACATACATCGCAAAATACGGGTTATGGTATTGGCCTCGCTTTGTCAAAAAGTATAGTAGAATTGCACAAAGGGGAATTAAAGGTAGTGAGTGAACGCTCAGAGAATGACAAGCCGGGGAGAACCTGCTTTACGGTATTATTGCGGAAAGGCAACCGTCATTTCAGTGAAGAGCAGTTGGTAGCTCATTCACCGGTAACAACCATGCATTCGAAAGTTTTACCGGATCTGCAGATCACAGTTCCCGATACAAGTGCAGACAGCACACTACCAACGATACTGCTGGTGGAAGACAATGCAGAGCTGAGTGCATTTATCCGGGAGTCGCTTGCGCCGCTGTTCAATATTGTCACTTGTGAAAATGGTTTACTGGGCTGGGAAGCCGCCACACAACAGATCCCTGATCTTGTGATCAGCGATGTGATGATGCCTGAAATGGACGGATTTACGTTATGCCGCCAATTGAAACAGGATCTCAGGACATGTCATATACCCGTTATACTACTGACTGCAAAAGCGGATCATGAGAACCAGCTGGAAGGGCTGACCAACGGTGCTGATGCATATGTAACAAAACCGTTCAGCATCCAGTTACTGGAGCTGCAAACTAAAAACCTTGTAGCAGGTCGCGAGGCGATGCGCCGCCAACTGGCCAAACAGTTATCCGAAATAACACCGGAAGCGGAACCCCTGAAACAAGAACCGCTGGCTACGATAAGCGATGCAGACCGGCAGTTCATTGAAAAGGCGCTGCTTGTTATTGATGACTTAATGGATGACCCGGAGTTCAATGTTGGTACGCTTGCGTATAAAATGAACATGAGTGCCCCTATTCTTTATAAAAAGATAAAAGCACTCACCGGGTTAACGGTTAACGATTTTATTAAATCACTACGATTAAAAAAGGCTGCGGAATTACTGCTTCAGAAAGACAGGAACGTAGCTGAAGTGGCCTATATGGTTGGCTTCAACAGAAAGCATTTTACAGAGGAGTTTAAGAAGACTTACGGAAAAACGCCTTCGGAGTTCATTAAACAGTAGAGGCCCCCTCTAAATCTCCCCCGAAGGAGGAGACTTCGCACATTCATTATGAAAGCGGCATCGAATATATCGAACAACATATTCGACATATTTGGACACTTTTTATTCTCAGACTGTTCCAAGTCTCCCCCTCCGGGCTACCGCGTACCCAAAACTATTCTGATGAAGCCTGGCGTAGTTCTCCCGCAGATGACGCAGATTTTGTCCTTACTATTGGCGAATTATCACTCGCTATGTCAACGCTGTCTATTTTAAAGTGCGCAGATACGCAGATAATTACCCGTTGTCAGTGACTAATCTGCGCATCTGCGAACGCAAATCTGACACGGCTTCTTATTTGAAACGATGTTTCGATAATAGGGAAGCAAAAATCTGCGCCATCTGCGGGAAACTTACGCCAGTCAAATTGCTTAAAAGATGTGGGTACACGGTAGCCTGAAGGGGGAGATTTAGAGGGGGCCTCACGTAACTCAATTCAAACGCTCGCCCTTCTCGCCCCACCAGGCATTTGTCTCCTGTACTCTCCCGGCGTTTGCCCGAACTGCGCTTTGAAGTATTTATTGAAATGGCTTTCATCTGTGAAGTTGAATTCGCTCGCAATTTCATTGATACGTTTATCACTGTGCTGCAGCCTGTGCTGAATGAGTTTTGTTTTGTACCCGGCAATATATTGCTGCATGGTTTCGCCGGTATGTTGCTTGAAGTAGCGGCTCAGATAAGCCGATGAGATGTTAAACTCGCGACTGATATTCTCTCCTCTCAGTTTATGGGGATCGTAAATGTTTGCCTGGATATAATGCAGAATACCCATTGCTTTTTCTTCTGTCTGTTCCGTCACATCCAACTGCTGATAGAGTGCAATATTGCGCGCAACGACGATGATCATTGTATTTACCAGTTGCTGGATCAGTTCCCGGTTATAGATATCACGATTAACATACTCCCTGATAATGGCTTCCACCATGGGACGAACAAGCTGCTTATCGACCTGGTTGCGGAGAATACAACCCGGACGGTGATTGGCATTCTGTAAAATGAATTCAAGCCGCTGGATATTATCTTTTATCAGCCCGGCATCCTTGAGATAGATATTATTGAAGCGCAGATAAAAGAAAGTAGTAGGCTCGTGCACTTTGAAGGAATGACAATCTTCCGGCGTGATCAGGAACAGGTGACCTTCCCGGTAATCGAAATTATTCTTATTGATACATTGCACCCCTCTACCCGACACGATATACACCAGTTCAAAAAAACTGTGCTGATGCGCGCGCTCCGGACCCTCATTCAGCGTTTCATATGCGACGGAAAAGGGTTCATAAAGATTTTCTTTCTGCATGTTTTTTGATTGAACTGACGATGATCCCGAAGATTTGCAATATGCGAAAATACCATTTTTTGTCAAAGTTATACCATAAAACAAATAATAGACAGTATAATTTTGACCTTACAATTTAATTATCATGAAAGCAATTGTTTTAACAGAACCAGGAGGGAGAGACCGTCTCCGCATTGAAGAATTAGCAAAGCCCGCGTTAAATACAGACGAAGTACTCGTGCAGGTGAAAGCCATCAGCATAAATCCGGTTGACGTAAAATCCCGCAGTGGCAAAGGTGTATACGGCCGTATAAAAGAACAGCAACCGCTAATACTTGGCTGGGATATTTCCGGCATTGTAACGGAAAGTCGATCGTCAAAATTCAAGGCAGGTGATGAAGTATTCGGGATGGTTAATTTTCCCGGCCATGGTAAAGCGTATGCCGAATTTGTTGCAGCGCCCGCGTCACACCTGGCAATAAAACCGGCGAATATTCCACACGAACAGGCTGCCGCGGCAACACTTGCTGCTCTGACGGCCTACCAGGCGCTAACGTATAAAGCAAAAGTTCAGGCCGGGCAAAAAGTACTGATCCATGCGGCAGCTGGTGGTGTCGGGCATTTCGCTGTTCAGCTCGCCAAACTTATCGGGGCTCATGTAACGGGTACCTCTTCTGCCAAAAACAAATCATTCGTGATCGGATTGGGTGCAGATGATCATATCGATTATCACGGCTATGACTGGAAAAACAGCGACAAAGAATTTGACTTTATTCTTGACGCTGTTGGCGGCGATAATATTGACAACTCGCTGGAAGTAGCAAAACCTGGCGGCATACTCATCAGCATTCCATCCGGGCTAAGCGAAGATGTCACTTCAAAAGCAAAGGCGAAAGGGGTAAATGGCTTCTTCTTTATGGTTGAATCAAATGGCGATGACATGAAGGCTATTGCAGGATTACTTGAAACCGGAAAACTCAAAGCACATGTACCGCAAACATTTTCATTTGAGGACATCAGTAAAGCACATGACCTGGTGGAGTCTGGAAGAACAGTGGGGAAAGTGGTAGTTTCTTTATAAATAAACATTCAAAAGTGAAAAGTAAAAAAATCCAGAATCAAAGCGTAGGATCTGTTTCGATGAGTGAAGTTGATTTTTTTACTTTTTACTTTTGAATTTCTACTTTTTTTTTCACTCGCTTCCATTCTGATTACTGTCATCCGCTGTATGTTCTCTTGGCTTTTTATCAACGTTGTTTTCCATGCTGATCTCACTTCGCAACGGCAACCCTTCTTTTACATCGGCGGTATCGTCGGTTTTGCGCGCATCACCCGTAGCGGTTTTCCGTTTTGCAGAGATTTCAGCCAGTTGATCTGCCAGTTCTTTATTGCTGTTGGTTTGCTGAAGATATTCCTGCAGCGCTTTGTCCCAACTCTGCAAAGCCTGTTCAGGCGTTTCGCCGCTGCCGGAAATTTCCTGGCCATTATCCGTACTCCAGGAGCAGGAATAATTATTCCCATGTTGCGTCAACTTCGGCTGAAGCGATGCAGCAGTTGATGGCACGCCGGGTCTTGAAAAATCGAACTCAACAAGTTGCCCGGCAGTATCTGTAGCGTGTTTCATATGATTCATTTGTCGTTAAAAAACTGCATATTATCAACTGCAGGATTACACTTGATGGCTACAAAAAGAAGGCCGTTACTTTATCATTACTATTTCAGCGCCGATCTCGTGTAATTTGATAAGGAAGAGGATTTATTTCCCCAGTTGGGCCTGGCCGGGAAAGCGGAACGGATCATACAACAAATTGCATGAACAATTCAACGACCTGCTGTGTTAGAGTACGAAAGTTTCGTTTATTTTACAGAATCAGCACAAATTCTTCACAGAGTTCATCTCTAACCTAAAACAGACATCATGCAACTCTCTTATTTTGGTCATTCCTGCTTCTCGGTAAAAGCCGGGGGAAAAACGATCCTGTTCGATCCATTTATAACAGGCAACGAATTGGCGAAGGATATAGACATCAACAGTATTGAAGCAGATTACATCTTTGTATCTCATGGCCATTTCGATCATATACTGGATGTAGTCGCTATCGCAAAACGGACGGGTGCTCTTGTATTAGGCGTTTGGGAAGTGTATGATTATTTCACCAAACAGGGTTTACAGAATGTACAACCGATCAATCCGGGTGGAATGGCTGAATTTGATTTCGGCAAAGTGAAATGTGTGACCGCTATTCACTCCAGCAGTTTTCCCGACGGCAGTTATGCAGGCGTTGCCAGCGGATATGTTCTGCAAACAAAAGACGGCAGCTTTTACTACAGTGGCGATACAGCACTGACGATGGATATGAAGTTAATACCTGATTTTATTCAGCCAGACTTTGCCGTGTTCCCAATTGGCGATCGCCTCACCATGGGTACACAGGAAGCGATCACCGCTGCCAGCTTTGTAAAAGTGAAGAAAGTAGTTGGCGTGCATTATGACACCTTTGGCTTTATCAAACTGGATCCTGTAAAAGCCAAACAGGACTTTGAAAATGCCGGCCTGCAATTATCACTGCCTGCGATCGGTGAAACCATTGATATCTGACAGTTGACCGGCAGATATGTTCAATAGGTAATTCAACAAAGCACTGATCAGTGTTATCCCGGGTGGAACACACTGATCAGTGACTTTACAACCGCATAAGAACACGCTGAAAACAATAAAGACCCGCCTGGGGTCTTTATTGAACAGTCACGAAGTCGCTTATATGGCACCCCTGAAAGGGCTTAACGCTTCCACTATCACTTCATTACTTCTTCAGTTTCGCGGCCGCTGCCCGGACATCGTAGAGTGTTTTGATCTTTACCACAGCAGGCCTTACAGACGCAGCGCCTTCCATCCGGATCCTCTTTTCCACACCGGGTTCAAGATCAAAATAGTTATCGCTCAACTTCCCCTTCAGACCCGGTATATCTACAAACACATATTTGGCGAATGAAGAAGCCGTCAATACCAGTTCGTTACCCACCCATTTCCATTTCACTGCAGGATTTTCCAACTCGAGATCTTTCGGATAGCCTTTGTCTCGTGCCGGCAGGTTGGCATCATCATACGTATGTTTTACCGCATACCAGGCGGCTTTGGGCTTGCGGTCGTAGTAATTCGTAATACTCCAACTGGCAACCGGCCAGCAATCGTTCAACTGCCAGAGCAATGTTCCCATATTATAGGGCGACTGACTACGGTGCATCAGGATCATATTCTTAAACCCATAGTATTGTACGCACTGAGTGAGGTACACATAATCTTCTACGCTGAGATGATTGATCACCGCTGAATCGATCATATATTTCTTCAGGTATCCTTCCAGCTTTTTGAATCCATTTCCTGCGCGCTGGTGATTGCGTAGCACATCAGAGAAAAGATACCGGTCCTGTGGTTGTGTGATCGCTTCGATGCTGCTATAATCGGGCATCGCCTGCATGCCATATTCGCTGATAAAACGACCGGTGTTCTTTTCGAACACTTCAAAATCTTCTCCACCCCACCATGTGCCCCAATAGTGGCTGTCTCCTTCAGTCAAACTCTGCGACTGACTCCAGTGATAGCGAGGGGAACTGCTGATATAGGGACGGCTCGGGTCCACTTCTTTCAACCATCCAGGTATGCTATCACGGAACATTCTCGTATAATCCTTCCAAAGCTTCAAAGAATCTGCCTTTGAGATACGAAACGAACTATGCCATCCCCATTTAAAAAAAGCTTCTTCATCTTCATTATTGCCACACCACAGCACGATCGATTTATGATGACGGAGACGTTTCACCTGCTGAAATACTTCTTCTTTTACATTTTTGAAGAAAGCTTCATCACCGGGTATCATCGTTCCTGCAAACATAAAATCCTGCCAAACATAGATGCCTAAAGAATCACAGAGATCGTAGAAATAATCAGCTTCATAAATTCCTCCACCCCATACGCGTAGCATGTTCATGTTGGCATCTTTCGCCATCATCAGCATTTTACGATAATCATCCTTTGTCATTCGCGTAACAAAAGCGTCAGATGGGATATAGTTTGCACCTTTCATGTACACCGGTTTGCCGTCTATGGCAAAATAGAAGGAAGTTCCCTTTTCGTCCGGCTTTTGAACCAATTCCACTTTCACCGGCGGAACAAAGTTCTTTTCTGCGGGCTTATCATCAAAGTATTCAAGACGAACATCTTTCCAGATGCCACAGGTAGTGAATTTCGGTCCCCAGTCCCAGCCAAAATGAAATTGCGCTTTACGTACATAAGCCCGCGGATTATCAGGGATCACATAAGGAAGATCTGCCTTCGCAAATGAATCAACAATGTTCTGCGCAGATCTGAAAACAACGCGCAGGTCATTGCTTCCGGCTTTTACCAAAGACTTCGCGTCGATCCGCCATTGCCGGAACATATTATCGGCGGAAAGTGCGAGTTTGCCGTTCACATATACATCAGCATAAGTATCGAGCCCATCAAATACCAGCTCTGTTTGTTTTTTGGATAAGGCTGCCGGCGGTACAGTAAATGACGTTCTGTACTCCCAGTCTTCGCGTTCGATCCATTGCAGCTTCTTTTCATTGTCCCTGTAAAACGGATCACCGATCAATTTATTCGCCAGAAGATCTGTGTGCACTTCGCCGGGCACTTTCGCGGGATACCAGCGGGCTTCATCCACTTCACGGAATTGCCAGCCTGTTGAGATCGCTATAGTATTTACCTGAGCCTTTGCTGCCAGTGCAAGGAACAGTCCGGCAGCAGCAATGGTTAGGCTTTTAAAAGCAGCTTTCATCCTTATTTAGTTAACAGTTGTGGTTGTTTTTGATAAACATTCATAATGAGTTCACCGAACAGTGTATTGGCCCAGGCAAACCATTTGCGGGTGAATTTTGCCGGATCGTTCTTGTGAAATGATTCATGCATAAAGCCAGTTCCACCATGGGTAGCCTGCAAC
Source organism: Chitinophagaceae bacterium (assembly GCA_040509495.1). Classification (GTDB taxonomy): domain Bacteria; phylum Bacteroidota; class Bacteroidia; order Chitinophagales; family Chitinophagaceae; genus Terrimonas_A. Next base: position 21,387 of record JBEVKW010000325.1, read on the forward strand.
CAGCTGAGACATTGTTTGATCTCTGCCGGGTTGTTAGTGGTCAATCCGCGCATAATGATACTCATCGGCCAGATCATATCCATCCCCGCGTGCGGACCGCCGATCCCCTCGCCCGCACTTCCTTTGAAGAAGAAGGGATTTTCTGAAGACCAAACATAACGGCGGGTGTTCTGATAAACCGGATCACTGGAGTTCACCGAACCGAGATATGGCATAGATAACAGTGATGGAACATTGGCATCATCCATCAGGTTATAGCTTCCGTAACCGTTCACTTCAAAGGCATATATTTTGCCGAACTTCGGGTGGGTAGCTGTTGCATATCGCTTTAACGCAGCAGACACTTCGTCTGCCAGCGCGTTACATTCTTTCGCTAATGCCTGATCTTTGTGAATGGAACTGATCATTTGTGCAGCCTGGTTCAAAGAAACTACTGCAAAGAAATTAGAAGGAACCAGGAATGGAAAGATCGTTGCATCATCGCTCGGGCGGAAGATAGAACAGATCAGCCCAACTGGCTTTACGGGATAACCATAGCCACTCAACGGCACTCCGTCTGTTGCCCAGAAGGTAGTCCGCTGAAAAGTGTATGGCCCGTTACCATCCTTGCGTTGCTGCTCTTTGAAAGTTTTAACGGTTAACACGATCGATTCCTTCCATGCCGCATCAAACGGAGTAGTATCCCCGGTGATTTTCCAGTAGTGATAAGCCAGGCGGATGGGATAACATAATGAATCGATCTCCCACTTCCGCTCGTGCACACCCGGCTTCATATCTGTGATATCTGTATGCTTCCATTCGCTTACCTGCGATCCATCTTTGTAAAATGCATTGGTGTAAGGATCAAGATGAATATTCTTCACCTGGCGGTTGATGACGCCGGCGATCAGTTGCTGCAACTTCGGATCATTTTTCATTAATGGCAGATAGGGCCATACCTGTGCAGTACTGTCACGCAACCACATCGCATCGATATCTCCTGTGATCACATAGGTATCCGGTTTACCATTCGTTACAGAAAAGTCAACCGTTGTATCCAATGTATTAGGGAAACAATTTTCAAACAACCAGCCGAGTTCGGGATTGCTGATCCCGGACTTGATCTTTTTGATCATCGCTTCCACCGCTTCACTCGTAAAATGTCTTTGTGCAAGTGGTGGTCGTTTTGACTCGAATTCATTTGATGCGGCCCACAACTTTGAGGGCTGCGCCATTGCCACGGTGGTCAGCAAACCCATTTGCTGAAGAAAGGTTTTTCGTGTTGTCATATAAACGTTGATCTGGTTGTTAAGTCGTTTTGTTTGTGGAGGGATTGTAGGTTTGGTAGGTTTCCAAGGTTTCACTTATCCGTATGGTGCGTCAACTATGGCTCCGGGCAAACCTGTCAAACCTCCCCCTCGCCTGTCTATTCAACAGATGAAGTTGGCCAGTAAGAAGAAGCAATACCCCAAACGGTAGAAGGCTTTGGTCCCATTTCGATGACCAGCTTTCCTCCCTTCATCATGTCGTGGTAGCTCATCCAGGAGCGTTCATACGGTTTACCGTTCCACTGGATCGATTGAATGTACCTGTTAGTTCTGCTGTTATTCTTCACTTCGATCTGAAGCGTGGTATTCTTACCCGTTTGTATGATCGCTTCATCCATCACAGGGCTGCCGAATACGAATTTTCCATTGGCCGGGTTCACCTGGTAAAAGCCCAGGGAAGATAATACGTACCAGGCTGACATTTGCCCGACATCTTCGTTACCACAAAGACCGTCGTATTTGTCAGAATAAAGGCTATCGACGATATACCGGATACGATCAGCTGTTTTCCATGGCTGACCTGTATACATAGACAGATAGGCTATGTGATGACTAGGTTCATTTCCGTGTGCGTACTGCCCGATCAGCCCGGTGATATCTGCAGAAGCATGCTGCCCCATATCTCCTTCCAGGGTGAAGAGCGAATCAAGCTTTGTATTGAAGGCGTCTACACCACCCATCAGGCGGATCAATCCTTCCACATCATGCGGGATCATCCAGGAATATTGCCAGGAATTGCCTTCAGCAAAATCGTCGCGCATATGACGGGCTTCGAGTGGACTGAACGGTGTGCGCCATTTATCTGCAGACACGCGACCTCTTACAAAACGGATCGTTGTGTCGAAATATTTCTGGTAGTTCAATGCCCGTGTACTGAAGTATTGATGATCTTTTGAGAGGCCCATCTTTTTCGCCATTTGGGCAACACTCCAATCGCTGATCGCGTATTCCAGTCCCATTGCCACGGATTCAACAATGCTGTCTGCCGGAATATATCCGAGCTTTTTGACAAACGACATTCCGCGCGCATCCTGCATTTGTGTTGCTTTCACCGCTTCCCAGGCCAGCAATGTATCAAAACCACGGAAGCCTTTCAGGTACGCGTCAGCCACCACCTGCACAGAACTGTTACCGGGCATGGTATTCGTTTCATTTCCCACGAGATGCCATACGGGCAAACGTCCCTGCTGCTGATAGATCGCCAGCATCGAACTGATCATATCATTTACCCGGTCAGGCTGCATAAGCGTATACAAAGGATTTGCTGCGCGATAAGTATCCCACAAAGAGAAAGTAGTGAGATTTGTAAAGCCGGCGGCCTTATACACCTTACCATCTGTGCCTCTGTAATCACCATTGTTATCATTGAAGGTAGATGGTGCGATCATCGTGTGATACAATGATGTATAGAAAGTACGCAGGCGCGCCGTATCACTTGTTTTTACTTTTATTCTTGCCAGTTCATTTTCCCATTGCCGGCTTGCCTGTTTTCTGGTAGCCGCAAAATCCCATCCTGGCAATTCAGCCTGGATATTCCCTGCAGCATTTTCTATGGAGACGGGAGAAATGCCCACTTTCACCTTTACGGCATCATTCACTTTGCCAAATTGCAGTACAGCTCTTAATTTCTTACCGGAAGCCGTGTTAACGTTCAAGGCAGCCGTACTGTCATACAAAGAGATCTTCTTTACCGGCGCGGAAAGATGCGCTGTAAAAAAGATATGCTGATCCACTGCCCATCCTTTTGACTGGCGGGTACCCGTAATCGTTGTGTCATTCACTAATGTCAGCGAGGTTGCCACCGGCATGTCCCAGCCGATACCCGATTCAAGATCGATCACAATGCTGGCTGTATCTTTCTGAGGAAAATGATATTGATGAAATCCGACACGCTGTGTGGTGGTCATTTCCGCCAGCACATCATAGCGTTTTAATTTTACAGCATAATAACCGGGTGCTGCTTTTTCTTCATCATGTGAATAGTTGGAGAAATAGCCGGGACGGGGCCTTACCCGTCCATAAGAATAAAGCGAATCGATCGCGCCGGAAACAGGCATCAACATGATATCACCGAGATCACCGATACCCGTTCCACTGAGATGGGTGTGAGAAAACCCGATCAGCACAGAATCGGCATAGTTATACCCAGAGCACCAGTCCCAGCCTTCCGTCATATTCACCGGACCGAGTTGCACGGCGCCAAATGGAACGTTTGCGCCAAGGAACACATGTCCATGCGACGCTGTCCCGATGAACGGATCAACATAACGTACATATCCTTCGGCAACATCGGCACTTGCTTCCTTCTGGTTGCAGGATGCAAGAGCGATCATACTGGTAACAATAAAAAAAAGTCGTTTCATAATTATTCGTTCAATCAAAGGATGGCTGCTTGTTATTTAATACCGGCTTTGACATTCAAAGAAGTGGTAAGTTTTTTATCCTGTGCATGACTACCGATCGTGATCGTGTAATTTCCCGGATAGAGTTTCCAGCTTTTGGCTGGCGTGTCCCATTTCTGCAGTTCAGCCACCGGCACACGGAATTGTACTGTTTGTTCTCCACCCGCATTTACTGTTACTTTTTTGAAGGCTTTCAACTCTTTCACCGGCATATCCGGGAGGTCAGGATAACTGATATAGACCTGCGCCACTTCATCGGCATTGATCTTGCCGGTATTTTTCACTGATACCGAAAAGGAGATCGTATCCTTTGTTGATCTGATCGCTGCAGGCTGCTGTTTCCATTCGTAACTGAAACTGGTATATGATAATCCGTATCCGAAAGGATACTGTACTTTGCCATTGAAATAACGGTACGTGCGGCCTTTCATCGCATAGCCGGCGTAATCAGGCAGATCAGCAAAGGATTCATAGAATGTAACGGGTAAACGTCCGCCCGGAGATGTTTTACCAAACAATACATCTGCCAGTGCATTGCCACCCTGTTCGCCCGGGTACCATGCAAAAAGAATGGCATCTACATAAGGTTCGATGGATGTAAGATCAACCGCGCTACCACCGGTCACCACTGCAACGATCGGCTTTTTATTATTTTTACGCAATGCTTTTATATAAGCGATATGTGAAGCGGGCAGGCTGATATCTTTACGGTCGCCTTTTCCGGGCGCAAGGAATGCGTCTCCCTCCTCCCCTTCATACACAGGCGTGAAACCGACGAAAGCGATGGTGATATCTGCATTACCGGCTGCCCAGGTACCGCCAAAATTGGTAGTGTCTGTAAAATCGGAACCCTGATCATATTCAACACGTGTACCGGGATCAACTGCAGCGGTGATACCTTCTACAAAGTTTACGGCTTTTGCAGATACACCATGGTAATTACCCAGCAATGCATCCAGCGACGCCGCAACCGGCCCGGCGATCATGATCGCGGGATACTGATCCTTTCCAAGCGGAAGAATATTTTTATCATTCTTTAATAAAACGATTGATCCCGCCGCCATTTTGCGCGCAAGCGAGAGATGATAGGCATTCGAAATACTGTCTGCTCCATAAGCACTGAAAGGAATTTTTTCCTTAGGATCATAGAAGCCGAGTTTCAATTGTGTACGAAGCTGCGGCAGCAATGCGTCATTGATCTCCTTTTCCGTCAGCAGTTTTTGTTCGATCGCTTTCATCACATCATCCTGCAGCAGATTACTGCAATCGAGGTTCACACCGGCTTTGATGGCTTCAGCGGCAGTCACCACGCTGTTAGGAAGTACCTTATGACGAAGCCAGATATCTTCGAGCGCCCAGCAGTCGGTCACCACATGACCTTTGAATTTCCATTCATTTCTCAGGATATCTTTCAGCAATGTGTTTCCTGTGCAGCAAGGCTGATCGTTGACCCTGTTATAGGCGCACATGACAGATTCCACGCCGGAATCAACGAGGCGTTTGAATGCATACAGATAGGTCTCGCGCATATCTTTATCGCTTACGATCGCATTGAAAGTATGGCGGCCGGCTTCCGGTCCGCTATGTACGGCGAAATGCTTGGCACAGGCGGACGTTTTCAGATATACCGGATCATTCCCCTGTAAACCTTTTACAAACGCGGTACCCATAGATGCTGTGAGAAACGGGTCTTCGCCATAGGTCTCCTGGCCGCGGCCCCACCGTGGGTCACGGAAGATATTGATATTGGGAGACCAGAAAGTGAGGCCCATGTATTGCAATCGTCTGTCTTTAGCCACCGCAAGGTTGTACTTGGCGCGGGCTTCCGTAGAGATCACCTCTGCTACTTCGTTCATCAGTTCATTATCAAAACTGGCTGCCATGCCGATGGCCTGGGGGAATACAGTTGCCTGTCCGGCCCGGGCTACCCCATGCAACGCTTCATTCCACCAGTTATAAGCGGGTATTCCCAGCCTTTCGACCGGTTTACTCTGGTAACCCAGCAATGCAATTTTTTCTTCAAGTGTCAGCTGAGACAGGAGGTTTGCCGCACGTTGCTCGATGGTTGCACGGTTATCCCGGAACACCGGTGTTACCTGGGCATTCAGCAAGCTACCGGATAATGCTACCAATAAAAGGACTGTGGCAAGAATTTGTTTCTTCATTTCTATAAAAATTCAATGATCATATCTGCGGGCTTATACTTAGTATTTAAATCCGCAGTCGTTAAGTTAAGGCCTTCCCTGAAATCTGACTGATGGTAATGGCCGACCGTGTCTGCTGAAGCATTTTCGACAGGCTGATGGTCATCGGCCGAAAATACAGGAACCTGTTAACCGTAACAACTATTATCTATTAACAGCAGTAAGCAAACCGGCTATTTCGCGCAAGGTATTCATATACCCTGTAATTAAAAAAAAGGGTTAACCGCGCTGCTGGAACAGGCAAGTTAACCCGAGAAACTGCACGTGAGAGCGGTTGATCAAATCTTGTTAATGAACTATAGTTATTCGTTGTTCGCTGACGTTGTCCGTTCACCGGTTTTCAGCGGTGAATGGACAACGGTTAACGATCACTGCACTACATTCAACTCTCCGATGCCCACCCTGTTCCCACTGGTTTGTGCGTTAATGTCCAGGCGGAAGTAACGGGCTGTAACCGGAGCGGCGAAATTCACTCCTTTTAAATCGGGGCTGGCAGCTGATGAAGTAGCGGCAGGGCCTGTACCATTCCAGGTTCCCTGAACGGTCCAGGTGATATTATCATCGCTTGTGGATACGGTCATGCGGGTGGCATTTTCAGCCACGGCTGCATAGTTAGGCACCAGTTGAAAACCTTTCATGGCACGCGGAGCTCCCATATCAACCGATACCCATTTAAGAGCGCTGGCGCTGTTGCTGGAACGCCATGCGGTAGCATTGTTTCCATCAATCATCGCTGGCCCGAGCGCACCTGTAGTGGTATTGCTTACGCTCAGTACCCAACCGGCACGTGAAAGCAGGGTTCCGTTCACCGGGGTCTGTGTTCTGGCAATGTTGTTGAACTCATATGTAATGCGAACATATACTGTTGCGTGTGTACTGCTGAGGGCAACACCTTTATCGGAGCTGCTTACACTTTGAATCGTCAGCGGCAGAAGATAACCTCCGGGGTTTTGCAATTGACCCGGATTCAGGATCTCGATCGCGATCGGGTTGGACCGGGAAGAACCTGCAGCAATTGAATAGTTATTTCCGTTGACCAGGCGGTAGTTTGCTTCAGGAAGAACAATACAGTTGGTAGCATACAACCTGTTGTATTCCGCCAGCTTTGAAGGATCTGCTGCCAACTGCAGATCCACATTCGCAGGCACTTCGCGCGAAGTGTAAGCGAATACTTCCACATCTGTTTCGCCGACCACCTCTACCGGGTTGTGAACAAATGCAACTGTCTGGGTCTTGGTTGGAATACCTGCTTTATCAGGTTGAAGAAAAACAAGCATCTCTTTTGAGAAAAGCTCATCTTTTGTACACGAGGTAATAAGCGAAGCAAGAAGCATACATCCTGCCAGGCCTGATACTATATTTTTAGAGAACATCTTTTTCATGTAGTGGTTTTGACAATTACAAAAATGCGTGACCAGTGTGCGCATGATCACTCGGGACAACGCACACCAGGGATCCAGGTAATGGTATTATTTGCGATGGCGGTATAACCATGACCGGTCAGATCCGGAACATCATTACCGGAGATATCACCATTGAAGCGCCAGTAGGCCAGCAGCCCCGGAGAATCCGGACTTACAAAGCAAAGGTTATTCTGCAATTCGGTCGGGGTGAGAGCGCGGGTCCACACACGGGCTTCACTGATAGCGCCATTCAGGTAACGGGAACCGGCAGAACGGCCGATCAGGAATCCATCAGAATAAGTATCTGTCAGGTTCACACCACCTGGTTGGGCATCTGTATAGTTATCCAGCACGCCATTGATGTAAAGCGCGATAGTGGCGCCATTGTACACAACAGCAACGTGGATCCACTGATTGGTTGTCAATGCCCCTTTGCTTGTAACAGGAAACTTTCGGCCATTGATCAAACCACCTGCCAGTTGCAACTGGCTATTCAGGATACTAACATCACCAAAACGAAGCAGGAAGTTTTCCTCTATTCCCATCACTGAGCTGATGAAAGGATTGGCTGTTTGAAAGGCATTTACGCGAATGCGGCATTCCATCGTCAAAGCGGCCACACTTGCAAGGCTTGCGTCAGCAGCAAAGCCCGGCACACGGAAATAACGGCTTGAAGCAAGTGAAGCAGCCTGCGTGATAATCGTTCTTTTAATGACGAGGTAGATCGTGCGGGAAGACTCCAGCACTTCCATTCCTCCTTCAACATTGGTAATGCTTACAGGCAAGCAGTATGTAACACCTTCTTCAAACTGATCGAGCGACAGAACGGAGAAGTTGGCCACATCTGACCTGTTTGCTCCGGTTGAAATAGTAATTGCGCCATTATTTGTATTCAACGCATAACTCCCCTCCGGTAAAGGCTGGTAGTGTGTATTGTTTTGCTGGTTGTAGGCTTCAACAAGCGACGGCTTTGTTTCGATTGAAACGCGGATATCGCGGTCAACTTTGACGGAAGACGTGACCGAAAGACCTACCGTTGACGGACCATCGATCGTCAACGTCTTTTCAGGAAATTGTTCTGTATCCGTGAAATACAATTTCGGAGCGTATTCCGGCGCTTTTTTGCAGGCAACTGCAGAGAGCAGCAGCAGCGCGGAAAATATATAGCTGAGTTTCATTAGTGGTTGTTTTGATTGACTGGTAATCGTTTACTATTCCTATTTCACAGCAGGATTTGCTGCCTGGATCGCCCGGCGCATGTACTTATATGGCGGATTGCTGTTGTAATCACGACCAAAATAGAATGCACCAAAACCTGCTTTGATCCCCTGTGTAGGGTTCCATCTCGCCATTCCTTCAAGGGAATACATTCTTGCCCCGTCAACCGGGCTGATCGTATTGCCATTTACTTCTGTGAATGGAGAACCGCCATTTGCCCACCAGTCACCAATATTCTCGGTAACAATGAACTTGTTCGGAGGACACCAGGCCGCGACGCGGTTGTACCGCGTTTGCAGGTTAGCACCCGAGTTGGATGTAGTTCCCTGCGTGTAAGCCTGGTTCACCAGATAATCAAGATATGGCTCGATGGTTGTCGGCAGTGTGTGATTGTAATAATCGACGATCAGCAATTTATCCGTTCCGGATTTCGGGCCAAGTTTCTGACTCACCATGACGACCAGTTTCGCAAAATTGTCTGCATTATTGAGGTAAGTTCCGCCAACGGGTTCCCAGTCCATGTCCAGGCCATCCAAATCGTTATCGGTAACAATTTTAACCAGGTAATCTGCATACATCTGCAATCCTTCATCGTTGATTGGCATGTTATTTCCTTCCAATTGAACGATCACCGGGGCTACAAGCTTCATCCCTTTTACATCGCGTACATACCGCATTTCCTCCCAGACTGCCGGGCTTTCGTTCTTATCAGGAATGCCACCCCAGAGGCTGATGATGTCAATGCTGTCTGGCAGCCCTTTGAAGTGCATGCCATAAGAAAATGTTTGAGAATAATCGGAATACCATCCAAAACAGATCTGGTGGTTCGATTTTTTATACGCGCGCAGGTTGGCGTAATATTCATCGGTGTACTGAAATGGTTTTTGAATTTCTATATTCTCCTTTTTGCAGGCGAAGAAAGAAACCGAAACGATGATCACAAATGCGGTAAGCAATTTTGCTTTCATGTTGTATTATTTATAAGTGTCTTAAAATATTGTTCTTCGATAGCTCTTATGGCGTTCTATCCCACCACAATTGTGTATTACCGTTATCGGCGCCTCCCAGCAGGCTCACACCTGTAGCCACACCGGCTGCGTTGCTTTGATATTCCGTCTGAGGGAACGGCAGCCTTCTGATCTGGTTGGCGGTACTGATCACGCCACCGCTTTGATTCAACACAACAGGAAAGATCCTGGGGTATTGCGTACGGCGGAATTCACTCCATGCTTCCTGTCCGTCAGGATATACGGCGATCCATTTCTGGGTAATGATCCTTTCAAGTTTCAGAGGCGTTGTTGCAGCCTCATCCCAGCGGATCGTGATAGTACTGAGCGCGGCACTGTTGTTCCCAGTTCCGGGTGCGGCGATGTCTGTATAAGCTGCCGGCACCGCTGTTGAGTTGCTGATATATGCTGCAGCATTACTCGCACCCCATTGTGAAAACGAAGTTTGGATACCCTGCTCATACAATTGTTGCGCTGTTCCGTTCATGTTCCATCCGCGGAGAGCACCTTCTGCCCGAAGGAACCAGATCTCAGCAGCAGACATCCAGCGAAGCGGCGTATTCGCGGCAACGTTCAATGTGGAGAACGGCGTTGTATAAGCAGCCTTGTTCGCAATGTTGATACCATTACGTATGCCATGGTGCTGACCGTCGGGGGCTTTATTGAACATAAAATCTGCTCTCGGATCATTATATCCTTTCAGGTAAGATTCCATGCTCGCGCCCATCCGGATATCATCAAAATTGAAACAGATGATGTAGAGCGGATTGTTGAAGATGACACCATTCCCACTTGCCAGCATGGCATTGTCGGCATTATCAGTGATCACACCGATAGGATGATTTATGGCTTCTTCTGCATACTGTTGCGCCTTTGCGGGGTTTGCATCCACGATCCGCATTGCCAGGCGCAGTTTCAGCGAATTGGCAAACTTGATCCACTTCCTGTAGTCGCCGCCATATACAAGATCGTACTTCTGCATCGGACGCTGACCCGGATAAAGTGTTACGTATTCTGTCAGGGTATTGATCCCATAATTCAACGCATTGAACAGCGAATCGTAGATCACTTCCTGGCTATCGTATGTTGTAGTCAACCCACCTTTACCAAAATTGGTGACAGGCAATGGTCCATACATATCAGTAGTACGATGCAATGACATCGCTTTTAAGATCTGCGCAAGTGCGTACACATGCGGGTTTGCTATTTCGGACTTCTTCTTGATAGATAACCAGGCAGGCATCACTCCCAGGAACGCGCGACCGAATGCCGCATTGTACCAGTTTGGAATGAGTGCATACGTGGTATTGTTAGCATTACCAAACCAGTTATTGGAAGCCCCCATGTATCCGGAATATACGTCACCGGCAAGGTTCTGTACGATCTGATACATCTCGTCACCGAAATTGGGTTGCTGCGCCACAGGAAAGATATTCTGTTGCATCTGCGGGAAATACACACCGGTGGAGAGATAATCAAACTCCATCATTTCATCCGTTGCATTATTCGGATTGGTATTATACTCCTCGAATTTTTTTGTGCATGATTGCAGCGCAATTACCGCAGCAAGGCAGCAAAGTGCGTTTTTTATAAAGAGGAAATTCTTTTTCATGTTGTTAATACTTTAAAGGGTCAGAACTGGATTTTTGTGCTGAAACCAAAACTTCTCAGGCTGGGCTGAATAAAGTAGTCGACACCCTGGTAGTATGTACCGGTGCTTGCAGCAGTTTCAGGATCGAATGGAGCCCTGGTCAGCAGGAATAAGTTGCGGCCATTAACTCCCACAGTGATCCCTTTAATTTTATTATTGAAAAATTTCGCCGGGAAAGTGTAGCTCAGTGAAGCTTCTGCCAAACGGAGGTTCGATGCGCTATACACATACATGGAACCCACACCAGCAACACCACCGCCTGTAACGGTATAATATGGTTGTGCCGGGATCTTTTCACCATTGATCATAACACCTCCGGCATCTCTCGCAGCGGCTGATGCTTCAGACACCCCAAACCTGTCCATAATTGCCTGCGTAACCGATACCACCTCACCACCCAAACGGGCATTGATAAGGAAATCAACGTTGAAATTCTTATACGCAAAACCATTTCTGAAACCGATATTATATCGCGGGTTCGAGTTGCCTGCTTTTATATAATTGTTCGCATCCGCTGTGACAGTCTGCGTAACCAGGCCAACATTGATATAGCCATGCTCGTCCACCGCAAGTGTGTTCACATAAATATCACCCATTGATCCGCCCTTCACAAGAGCCATCATATAACTTCCCGTGCCGCCAACACTTAAGCTGTCTACCGTTACAACCTGACCTGTCGTCTGATCCATATAATTGGTCAGCAGCTTTTCGATCCTGTTGCGGTTCATACCAAACGTTACAGTCGAATTCCAGTCGAGCTTACCAAACTTCAGGTTTGCACCCAGGGAAGCTTCTATACCCTTATTCATTACTTCACCTGCATTCACATAGAAGCTGCTGAAGCCTGTACTTGGAGCAAGTACCGGGTTGAAGAGCTGGTTGTAAGTGCGGGACTGATACGCAGACACATCGAAGTTGATGATGTTGCGCAGGAAGCGCAGATTCAGACCAACTTCGTATGACTTGGTCCTTTCAGGACGAAGTCCTGTAGCAGGCATATAAGAAGTGGTGGTAGGGAAACCTCCGATGATCGGGTACGTTGCGATAGACACAAAACGTTCCGGCGCATTTCCTACTTCGCTATACGTACCCCTTACTTTAACGAAAGAAAGTGTGCGTGAACGAAGATCCAGCAGATCACTCAGGATACCTGACACACCTACTGAAGGATAAAAGATAGAAGAGGCAGTTGTTCTTGCCAATGCAGATGACCAATCGTTACGGCCTGTTACATCGAGGAACAGCATATTGCGATAGCCAACAGTCGCCGTTCCGAATACCGACTGGATCTGATCATGAAAACGGTTCTGTGTAACGGTCGCCTGGGTCTGATTCACATTCTGGAAACCAAAAAGATTCGGAACGCTTAGCAGGTTACCGCCATATCCTTCGAGGTTGTATTTACTGTCCAGCAAACTGCTACCCAATGTTGCTGTCAGCGAATAATCAGATCCAAAGTTCTTGTTTGCATTCAGTAAAACGTCTGCGTACAGCTGCTGGGTATTTGCCGTGTTCTTATAATACGCGCCCGCATCAGATGCAAATAATCCCGAAGTAGATGCATAGAATTTACGTTCCGTTACAGAGGTATTATGATCGAGTTTCACGCGGCCTGCTACATTCAGCCAGCTGTTGATATTATACTTCAAGCCTGTGCTGAGCACGAAACGGTCTTTCGCATTTTCAAACATATTGCGGTTGATGATCCAGTAAGGATTCTGCATCTGGAAACCAAGATCACCGTAAGGCCAGAATTGCGTGTTGAAGTTTCTCGCAGGATTGTAACGTTCGAAAACTTTATAACGCTCGATATCATCGCTAACCGGGAACAGGTAGACCGGAACCAGCGGGTTGAAATATTGCCCCTGGGAAAGCATGTTATCTTCATTCACCTTGATGTACATTCCACTGATATCAAGGCTCAGTTTATCATCCAAAAAGGTGGATGTATTGCGGACAGAGAAGTTATAACGCGCCAGTTCATTATTTGGCACGATCCCCTGTGCGTTTACGGTTGCGGCCGATAAATAGGTTTGATTCTTCTCAGAACCCGTTGCCAGCGATACAGAGTTCATAACGTTGTAACCAGTCTGGAAGAAGTCTGACGGTTTATAGGTGCTTGGTGTATTTAACTTTGCCCCCCAGCTGAAGTAATCACCCGGAGCAGAACCATAGCGATTCTGAAATTCCGGCAGGATGAGCGGGTTAAAGAAATTGGTGTTATTTGAAACGGTGAGACTGAATTTTCCCGCCACACCTTTTTTAGTAGTGATCATCACTACACCGTTCGCCGCCTGGCTGCCATACAAAGCTGCTGCTGCTGTGCCGGTAAGAACGGATAATGATGCGATATCATCAGGGTTGATATTCGAAATGCCATCGCCGCTCACACCTGAGCCCGTGAAGATATCTGTCGCCTGTGTGGTGGTAAGGTTTGGCAAGGGGATACCATCAATTACATACAAGGCGTTGTTGTTACCGAACAACGATTTTGTACCACGCATAACAACTCTTGCGGAACCGCCGATACCGGCAGCCGAGTTATTGATAGTGATACCGGCAACTTTACCGGCAAGGCTGTTTACAAAGTTGGCATCCTTCACCCGCACTACTTCGTCGCCTTTTATTTCCTGCACACTATAACTGAGCGCTTTTGTTTTACGGGTAATACCGAGGGCGGTCACTACGACCTGCTCCATCTCAGCTACCTGTTTTTTAAGAACGATCTCAACGTTGGTACGGCCATTGAGCGGAAGTTCCTGCACCTGGTATCCGATAAAGGAAATTAAGAGTGTTTGCCCGGGTTCTGCTTCAATACGGAATTGACCGGCATCATTGGTGGTGGCGGAAATACTGGTTCCTTTGACACTGATGGTAGCGCCGGCGAGCGGAGCACCGGAAGAATCGGTAACGGTACCGGTGATGGGCTGAAATACGGGTCGCTGCTCCTCCACTCTCACGGGGGAGGCAGGCGCGATCGTCTTCTTCTTCAGGAAGATCGTTTTGTTATTGATCTCATAGCCTACCGGCTGATCCCTGAAAACAATATCCAGGAATTCTTTCAGCGGCATATTCTTTACTGACACGGAAACAGCCCGTGTTTCTTTCAGCAAATTCTTGTTGGCAAACACAGAATAGCCGGTTTGAGATTCGACGATCTCGAACACTTTGGTCAACCCAACTTTCCTCCCGGAGAAATTGACAGTCTGCGAAAACCCTTCAGCCTGAGCTTGCAGGATCGTTAGCAGGATAAAGAAAAGAGTGAATTTCATCTTCAGCATCGTTTTGGTGGTCAACCAGGGAGAATGGCTGTCGGTGCTTGGTGGTTGGTCGGACCCGATCGGAACAGACATAGCCTCCCGGTTGCGTAAAGCAGTTTTTAACATAACTTCGCACTAGTTTGGTTAATGAATAAATGAAAGCTTGCAGAGCTTTTTAAATCAACTGAACTGTTTTAAGTGCCGCCGGAATGCCAGTTCCGGACGGCATTTTTTTATAGTTAAGTGGTCATTCCAATTTGTTCGATGACCGATGACCGATGGCTGATGGCCGAAGGCTTACAAGTAATTTGTTCTTCCTGCGATCATCGGCCAGCAACGATCGACGATCCGAAATCCCTCGGCCAACGGCCATCGGTCATCGGCCATCATTCCCTACGGTGTCACCACGATCTTCCTCCCTTCCACCTTAAAATTCACTTCGTTCATTTCAAGACCGCGGAGCACGTCCTGGAGGGAAAGATCGCGGCCCATCTTGCCAAAGAATTCGTAATTCTGAACACCTTTATCATATTCTACCTCTATATCGTACCAGCGTTCGAGCTGGCGCATCACTTCAAACAGGGAAGCATTTTCAAAATTGAAGACGCCGTCTTTCCAGGCCGTTATTCTACCGGTGTTCACTGCATTCAATACTTTTACGGCATCTGCACCAGCGAATACCTGTGCCTGCTGGCCGGGTGTGATCACCGTTTTGCCATTGCGGTTATTGATCTGCACAGAGCCCTCGAGCAATGTTGTATTGATACTTGCTTCGTTTGAGTAAGAGTTGACGTTGAATTGTGTGCCCAGCACTTCGATCTCCGTATCATCAGTCAGCTTCACATGAAACGGTCTGCGCTGATCTTTCGCCACTTCAAAATAGGCTTCGCCGGTTATTTCGACACGCCGGTCGCTGCCTGTGAAAGCAGCCGGGTATTTCAGTGAAGACGCGGCATTGAGCCACACTCTTGTACCATCTTCCAACTGTAACCGAAATTGACGGCCTTTAGGTGTTGTGATAGTATTGAAGGCCATCTCCGTTACAGCATGGTCATTCTTATTATAAGACAGCTGGCCATTTTCAAGCACAACTGCGCTGCCGCTCTGCGTGGTGAGAACGCCATTGCCCAGGCTATCGAGGATCATGGTGCGACCATCCGCCAGGGTAAGAATGGCGCCGTCTTTACCGGCTTCGATGATCGTGGAAGCCGGAGCTTGTTCAGCCACCTGCTGACCGGTCACTCCAGGTTCCAATTGCAGGAAATAAATCCCTGTAGACACTGCCGCAAATAAGGCAGCAGCCACAACCCAACGTTTCCACCGGCGCGTTTGCGTGATCGCTACGACCGGCGTCTCGCTGCCGCTTTTGAAGCCAAGTCGCCCGGTAACGGCTGCCGTGATCTTTTCTGTCACCCCGGGAAAATCTTCCACCGACGCTTTGTTCAATTCCAACTGCCGGTCCATGATCTTTGAGAGCAATTCCTCATTGCCGGCAGAGATCAGGGAAGCAAGCAATTGTATTTCCTCCGGAGAACACCGGTCAGATATGTAGCGGTCTATAAGCTCCTGCAATCGTTGTTCTTCCATAATTAATAAATCATTGAGGTAAAAAACAGGCGAAGTTTCCTCACCTATAATATGACGCAGGAAAAACACCGGGTATCAGGTCTGCCGGAAAAAAAATAATAATTAATTATTTTGCTGCATTCAGGAAGAGCAACACGCAGCCTGTTGCTGCGATCATGCGATTGCCCAGGTAAGTGCGAAGGAAAAGAAGGGCTTCTACTATATGTTGATTTACAGCGCTTTTGGAAACATTTAACGCACGGGCGATCTCTTCATGACTTTTACCTTCGAGGCGGCTCATGCAGAAAACCTGTTTACGACGCTGGGGAAGACGCTCAATTCCCTTCATGAGAAGATCCGAGAGCTGCCGGTATTCCATCTCACCGGCGGGATTAAGGGCACTGCTTTCCAGCTCATCCTTTGGCGCTTCCTCCCAACTGATCATTTTCTGACGGAAAGCTGAAATGGTAATATTCCGGACCATCGTAAAAAGATAGGCCTGAAAATTCCCGATCTGCGGAAGCTGGTGACGGTTGTTCCAGATCTTGACAAAAATGTCCTGCGTTAACTCTTCTGCCCGATGCGAATTCTTGATATAGGTTAAGATATGACCATAGACTTTAGGAGTGAACCGGTTGACCAGGGAAACGAAAGCTTTCTCGTCGTCCCGGGCAATGCGGCCTAGCACGTCATCCACGTTATATTGGCAATCGTTGGTCACAAGAGTAGTTAGTTACGACAAACATAAGGGTTTTATCCATTTTTATGACCGTTTTTGATCATTCTTGATGTTTGCGTACTGGATGAGACGTTGTGCCGCAGGAAAACTTGTCCTTTTTGGAGGGCAGACGAGACCTGGAATGCCAGCCTGCGATACAATTGAGCCGCTTGCCTGCTGCACCTCGCCCTGCCTATTCTCTATCCTACATCACATATTCCCCGTTGATCGGCCGCACTGGCTCCGGGATATTCTTTTCCCCCATCATTTCAAGCAGGTTGATCTCAATGGTGCGGGCGATCTGGTTCAGGGGTATTCCTTCGGAATTGTTCTCAAAAGGGTTAACGAGACTCATCCCGTTGATCTGTGTGGATACGAACACAAAACCGATGAGCCAGCCAAGGAAGATGGAGTATACGCCGGCGGTCTGGCTGATCACCAGGGTGAATGTGACCACAAATAACCAGATAAAGACTTTCGTGAGATAAGTATATGTTGTTGGGAAAACGGTGTTTTTGATCCTCTCGCACATTCCCATGGAATCGCAGAAGCGTACGAGCATTTCATTGATCTCTAAAAAGCGGAAGCCGTCGATCGTTCCATCGTCAGAAAGTTTTTGAAGATCCCGTGCCTGAATGCTGAGCATCGCGTTATGGCGGTTTGTCTGAGTATCTACTTCCCGCAGTTCTTCCTCGGTGAGGAAACTATTCCCATAACTATCGTTGGCGGCATTGCGCAGGTTTGCTTTCAGCGCGTAAAGAAAAGCAAGATGGCGGTTGATCATCCGCAGAGCCGTTGCACGATCCTTACCGGCATAGCTTAACAAAGCCCGCGCAAAGGAGCGGGAATCATTCACAAGCGCGCCCCAGATCTTTCGCGCCTCCCACCAGCGGTCATACGCCTGGTTATTATTGAACCCTATAAAGAAAGCGATAGCCGTACCGAGTAAGGTCGGAATGATCCCCGGTATATCAAAATGATGAGCGATCAGGTAAGAGCGCACCAGGTAAGCGATAGTACAGGAAATGATCATGATGATATCTACCTGCCATGTATTTCTTAAGATCCTTGTCAGCCTGATATTTTGCGCCAGCAGCATACAACTTATTTAGTTTTGAATTTACTTAAAGTGGATGATATGGCGAGAACTAAACAAGTTTTGGGCCGCTCTTAAACAGTAATGCACAGAAGTAATGCAGAGATCACTAAGAGACCAGTAAGAAACCACTAAGAAAATCGCGAAGGGCATCCCCGTAACGCTTACGCCAGTTGAGTTGCTGACAATGCCTAACCGGCAGCATCTCAATTATGACACGGGATCACTTCTTCCGGCAACCTCAGCAAGGCAGGACTCAGATACGGAATGCCCCAATTCAACCCACGGATCACCAGCAGCAGCCCCATCAGCATCATCACAAAAGGAGTGATACGGCTTAACCACCTGTATCTCCCTGTTACAAGGCGGCGGCCTGCAACCCCTACCGCCAGCATGGCGGGTAGCGTCCCGAGACCGAAGAACAACATAAATAAGGCGGAGTAATAAACGCTGCCAAATGACAGGGAACCCGCTGCGGCGATATACACCATTCCACAGGGCAACAAACCATTGGCCATACCAAACACGAACGCGCCGCGCGGATCTGCGGCCTTCCTGATCAGCCGGAAGATGGATTGATTGACAAACAGATAAAACCCCTGCAAAAAAGAAACGCGCTTTGCTTTTTTACCTGCGTGGTATCCCACCGCAGCGATCAAAATGATCAGCCCCATTATCACAGACAATGCTTGCTGATAACCCGCCAGCAAAATACCTCGCCCAAGCATACCGGCCATCATGCCGATCACAACATATGTAAGTATCCTGCCCGACTGGTACATCAGCAGATTCAGGTAGCGCTTGCTACCGGCTGCACTACCGCCCGGCATGGCAAGGCTCAAAGGCCCGCACATACCAATGCAGTGCAAACTGCTGGCCATCCCCAATACTATTGCCGTCATCATGATCATAATGATCAATTAATAGTTAGTGTGATCTCCTGGTAATAGCTCTCTTTCCCGTCGTTCCAACTGACCTTAGCCAGATAAGTCCCCCGCAAAAGCAAACTGACAGGAATTAGCTGAATGCCCGCTGCATCTGTCTGCAATAGAATTTTCTTATCTTTTTTTGAATCGTATGCACAATAAAACCAGACTTCTCCTTCCACCTTTTTATCCTTCATCTCCGCAGGAAATTGCAGCCGCAACTCCTCACCGGTCCTGGTAAGTTTAACTGATGAGTTAAGCTCGCCCGATCTTTTAGCCGCATCGATCACCTCCTGGTACGCCAGTTCATTTTTGTAATAGTCCTTTTCCACTAGTTCGAATTCCGTGTTCATGCAACGGTAAACCAGGTAGATCATTCCTGATCCGAAAATGATGAACGTGATCAGCAGCCTGTTTCCCCAACTCATATTTACAGTATTTTAAAGTGTTAAAATCGTGAACCGATGAGTGATGGCATATGACCATCTTTCCCTCAGAACCGCGTAAACGGCCCCATAAAATTTGTTTCCACCCGTGTGATCAGTTGATCGCCTTCAAACAAACCGACCTTCAGCGGGATCTTTCGCTTGCTTACATATTCTCCCGGTAATACAATGAAGAAGGAGCCTTTGCCCTGATCTTCTTTTTTTACAAGGATCTCTTTGCCTTCTGCAGACAGGATCCTGCCGGGCGCATCGATCAGTTTCAATGTAAGCGGAATATCTTTCAGTGTTTTGTTCACCACTTTGATCGTATACAGATTCGACAGACTGTCGTTGCTTCTCTCCTGGTATAGCTGACCGGGGGCGCGCACAATTGTGCCGTCAATATCCTTGCGGCTTATCAGCAGTAAAGAAAGCATACCGGCCAGCACCAGCAGCAGCAGTGAATACAATTTCATCCGCAAGGTGAATTTCAGCTTCTCTCCTTTTGCGATACCGTTCTCAGATGTATAGCTGATCAGACCACGAGGTTTGTTGACGGCATCCATCATGCGGTCACAAGCATCAATACAGGCTGTGCAACCGACACATTCCATCTGAATACCGTTGCGGATATCAATACCTGTCGGGCAAACCTTCACACATTGGAAACAATCGATGCAATCACCCTGCACATCGATCGTTGCTTTCTTTTTAAACTTTCCGCGTGGTTCGCCGCGCTGGTAATTATAGGCCACCGCCATCGAGTTCTTATCCAGCAGCACACTTTGCAAACGTCCATACGGGCAAACAACGGTACAGGCCTGCTCCCTGAACCATGCGTACACGGCGTAAAAGACTCCGGAGAATACAATCATGCCAAGCAAGCTTCCTGCATGCTGACTGACAGGTTCACGGATCGTCGCGATCAGTTCATCCATCCCTATGATATAAGAAAGAAAGAAATTGGCGATGATAAATGAGAGCAGGAAGAAGACCACATGCTTTGCGAGTTTTACACGGATCTTTTTATTGGTCCAGCCACCTGCATTCAGCAACTTCTGTTCAGCAGCATCTCCTTCGATCAGGTATTCAATTTTCCGGAATACCATTTCCATGAAAATCGTTTGCGGACAAATCCATCCGCAGAATAAACGGCCGAATGCGGCCGTGAATAACACGATGAAAACAATGAATGCCACCATTGCTAACCCGAAGATGAAGAAATCCTGTGGCCAGAAGATCTTTCCGAAGATGATGAACTTCGCTTCCGGGATATTGAACAGGAATAGAGGACGGCCGTTTACTTTGATAAATGGCAGAGAAAGAAATATTGCAAAGAAGAATACACTGACCAGTGTACGTGATCTGTAAAATCTTCCTGATGGCCTTTTTGCGTAAACCCATTTTCGCCTACCCTTTTCATCCAGGGTAGCAAGCTTGTCCCGGAAAGAACTATCTGCTTCTTGTGTCATGCGCTTCTGTTTGCGTGCAGTATTAATATTTGTGCTGCGTGTTTGGAACGCAGCGGTCGCGGCGATACGCGGCGACCGCTGCGAAATACATTATTTACACCCGGCTGTTTTCGCCGCATCCGCTGCGGTTCGCCGCGGCTCGCCGCGTTTCAAATACGCAAGCCGATATTCCTGATTAATCCTTTGTGACTACGGCCTGCGTAGAATCAACCACCGCTTCTTCCTTCATCTCTACTCCCTGTGGCGGTTTTGGTGCCGGCGGATTTGTCCCATGCAACGACTTTACATAACTCGCCACCTGCGCGATCTGTTTGTTTGAATACTGATTCTGCCACTGCGGCATCGCGTTCACGCCATAGCGGATGGTCTTGAATACACTTTTGATATCGTTACCATGCATCCAGAAATCATCTGTCAGATTAGGACCGACATCTCCACCGCCACTTTCTTTGTGACAGCTGGCGCATGACTTTTGAAAAATGGATCTACCCTCCGAAAGATCATCTGCAGACATCAATAGCGTTACAGTATTTTCATCCACCGCATCTCCTTTCTTTTTCAGATATTCCCTGATCTCCATGTCAGCTTTTGTAACAGCTGCGAGGTATTCTTCCCCGCTTGAGGGCGCGGTATGTGATACGTGAAAACGCCAGAGATAGATCACTGCAAAAATGATCGTCATATAAAAACCATACAGCCACCATGGCGGAAGACGATTATCGAGCTCGCGGATGCCGTCGTATTCATGATGCAATACAATGTCAGCTTCCTGGTTCATCGGCTTCATCCGGTTCATCTTATCCCACCAGTTGAGCTTTGACTTTTTCAGTTCCCGGGCTTCTTCCACGGACAGACCGGCTTCCAGCAGCTTTGCCTGTTCTTTTCTGATCAGGATCCGGATATTGACGAGCAAAACCATGATGACCATAAATTCAAGCAGGATCACTCCATTCATCAGGTAAAATGAAGTGGTATCCAACCCGGCGATCGAAGTAGTTGCTGTGGCCACCGTCTCAGCGGTTCCTTCCTGCGCAAACAGGGATGGAGCCATTGTGAGACATAACACCAGCAGAACGGTAGGGATTACATTACCGGCCTCTTTATTTTTCTTGTGTTCCTGCAGGCGAATATCTGCCACCCCCAGTAATACATAACCCAGTACACCGATCACGATCGCCAGTAATGCCATTACAGCGAGCATTCCGAGCGCAAGCGGGTTACTGAAAATTGAATCAGAAGGCCCATCAGCAGCCAGCGCCGGTTGAATACCTGCTACCAGAAAAACTGCCGCTAAAACAATACGATAATTGATCCGTTTATTGAATAAAGAAAACATAGTAGTTGGTTTCAGTGATCTAAAGGAATTCGGCCGATCTCTTTCAGTTTTTGTTTGTTTGACCGGAACACCCAGGTAAGCATGATGGCGAAGAACAGGAAGAAGATAGACAGTGAGATAAGGCCCAGTACATCCACGTTCCGGATCTTCTCCAGGTAATGAATAAATTTCATAATTGTTTTTTTATGGATTAACAGTAGCAGGTTCCGCTTTTGCCGGATCTGTTTTGATATCTGTACCAAGTCTCTGCAGATACGCGATCAACGCAACGATCTCCACATTGGATGGTGTTTTGATCTTATCCCTCTTCAGGCTCGCAGCGATACTGTCGGCCTGTTGCATCAGGTCTCTGTTGGCGATCTTGTCATAACCGTCAGGATAAGGAACGCCAAGCGTACGCATGGCCCTGATCTTTGCAGGTGTGGATGCTGTATCGAGTGCATCATCGAGCAACCAGGGATATTGCGGCATTACCGAGCCAGGTGACATAGACCGGGGATCGTACATGTGATTGTAGTGCCAGCTGTCAGGATATTTACCACCTTCACGCGCCAGGTCCGGACCGGTACGCTTGCTACCCCACTGGAACGGGTGATCGTATACAAACTCACCGGCTTTGGAATATTCGCCATAACGGGCTACTTCATCCCGGAAAGGCCGTACCATTTGCGAGTGACAGGTATAACAACCTTCGCGCAGATAGATATCGCGCCCCTGCAGCTCCAGCGGCGTATAGGGTTTTACACTCGCTATCGTTGGCACATTTGATTTAACGAGAAAGGTCGGAAGGAACTCGATCGCGCCACCGATCGCTACCACGATCAGGCTTAACACAAGAAGCGTTACCGGTCTTCTTTCGATCACGCGGTGCCAGTATTCTTTCTTCGCGTGTACTTCTTTGATCATAGGCGCAGCCTCTGCTGCTTCATTGGGAATGAAAGTACCTTTCACCATTGTCTTGTAAAGGTTGTACACCATCATCAGGGCTCCGACGAGATAAAGCCCTCCGCCAATACTACGGGAAACATACATCGGGATGATATTGGTCACTGTTTCCATGAACTGGAACCGCAACTGCCCTTCCGGTGTAAATGACTTCCACATCAGGCTTTGTTCAAACCCTGCCCAATAAAGAGGAACCGCATACAAAATGATCCCGATCGTACCAAGCCAGAAGTGATTCTGTGCAAGTTTCTTCGAATACAATTCGGTGCCCCACATTTTCGGGATCATATAATACAGGATCGCGAAGGCAAGAAATCCGTTCCAGCCGAGCCCCCCAATATGTACGTGCGCAATGGTCCAGTCGCTGAAATGAGAGATCGCGTTCACATTTTTCAGGCTCAACAACGGCCCTTCAAAAGTGGCCATACCATAACAGGTGATCGCCACGACCATGAACTTAAGTACTGGGTCTTCTTTCACCTTATCCCATGCTCCGCGGAGGGTGAACAGACCATTAAGCATACCACCCCAGCTTGGCGCGATCAGCATAATGGAGAATACAACACCGAGAGATTGCGCCCAATCAGGCAGCGCAGTATACAAAAGATGGTGAGGTCCGGCCCAGATATAAATAAAGATCAGCGCCCAGAAGTGAATGATGGATAAACGATAGGAATACACCGGCCGGTTTGCCGCTTTTGGCAGGAAGTAATACATCAACCCAAGAACCGGCGTAGTAAGAAAAAATGCCACGGCATTGTGACCATACCACCATTGAACCAGTGCATCCTGCACGCCTGCATACCAGCTGTAACTTTTCATGAACGAAACAGGGATCTCGACAGAGTTAACAATATGCAGCAGCGCAACAGTCACCCAGGTGGCGATATAAAACCAGATCGCTACATAAAGATGCTTTTCTCTTCTTTTGATGATCGTGCCAAACATATTGATGCCGAAGATGACCCACACCAGTGTGATGGCGATATCGATCGGCCATTCAAGTTCAGCATATTCTTTACCCGTGGTCTTACCCATGAGCAGCGTGATCGCAGCAGCCGCAATGATCAGCTGCCATCCCCAGAAATGCACCCAGCTTAATTTATCGCTGAACATTCTTGCCTTACACAAGCGTTGCAGCGAGTAATAGATCCCGGCAAAGGAAGCATTTCCAACAAACGCAAAGATGATCGCGTTTGTATGCAGCGGACGCATACGGCCGAAGGTTGTTGCCGGCAGGTTCAAACTGCTCGCGGGATAATAGATCTGTATGGCCGCCCATAAGCCAGCCAGCATACCGACGATGCCAAAAACGATCGTAGCCAGGCCAAAGGCTTTGACGATCTTGTTGTCATAATAGAATTTCTCAATTTGCATAAGCAGGGAGATTTATCGCTTTTTGTTATTCGCAGGTTGTTCAGAAGAGACATCGTCAAAGAGGATCCGTGACGCGGGAGAATAATCATCTTCAAACTGACCGCCGCGAACGCCCCAGAGAAATGCGAAGAGAAAAAAACCGGCGACGGTAACACTTACAATCAGAAGAATAAATATGACGCTCATGACCTTTTTTGATGCTGTAAAAATATTAGCCGGAAGAGTGAGCAGAGATAAGGTGGGTCAGGCGGGGATATGATCTTTGTCATGCGAAGGTCAGGAGGGCCCTTCTAAATTTTCCCGAAGGGCTAATCGTTACCCAAATTTTGCGTGCTAACAATTAAATGGCGTGGCGTAGGTTCCCGCTGATTACGCAGATTTTTTCCCTCTGATCTTCGGAGATGCTCCCTGGTCGGTA
>JBEVKW010000326.1:0-5208 GCA_040509495.1 Chitinophagaceae bacterium
GAATCCAAAAGTCGATTTCTTTTTGACAAAGCCACTACCTGGAAAAAGGAAGTAGAGCAATTGAGAAGCATCATTCTCAACTGTGGATTGACTGAAGAATTGAAATGGGGATGCCCTTGCTATACGCATAACAATACGAATGTCGTTCTGATACATTCCTTCAAGGAATATTGTGCCGTGCTGTTTTTTAAAGGCGCATTGCTGAATGATCCCAAAGGACTGCTGATACAGCAATCGCAAAATGTACAATCAGCCCGGCAGATGCGTTTTACTGATCTGAAAGAGATCACAAAGCAACAGCGAAACCTGACGGCTTACATATATGAAGCCATTGAAGTGGAGAATGCCGGACTGAAAGTGACCTTGAAAAAAACATCCGAATACAGCATTCCCGAAGAATTTCAAAAACGCCTGGCTAAAAAAGCAGCATTGAAGAAGGCATTTGAGTCGCTTACTCCGGGAAGGCAGCGTGCTTACCTGCTTTATTTCTCGTCTGCAAAGCAGCAAAAGACCAGGGAAGAACGGATAGAAAAATACATACCGAAGATCATGGAAGGAAAAGGACTGAACGATTGATTTGATCACACGGCCAACCATCCTGCAGCCTGATCATCAATAACCCATTCTAAACAACACTTTATGGCGACGAAAAAATCTTCTCAAAAAAAGTTACCTGCTTCTCAGGCAGCCGAATTGATCGATATCCTCAGCAACCGCTTTGAAAAATACAAGAACCGGCATAAAGGAATCGAATGGAGTAAAGTACTGGTAAAGCTTGAAGGAAGTCCGGAGAAATTATGGTCGCTCAACGAAATGGAAATGACCGGTGGCGAGCCTGATGTTGTAGGCTATGATAAAAAAACAGATGAATACCTCTTCTTTGACTGTTCACCCGAAACGCCGAAAGAAAGAAGAAGTGTTTGTTATGACCGCGAAGCCCTGGATTCACGCAAGGAACATAAACCAGCCAACAGTGCGGTGGACATGGCCCAAGAGATCGGCATCGAAATACTAACCGAAGACGAATACCGTGAGTTGCAAACGCTCGGCGCCTTTGACCTGAAAACCTCCAGCTGGATCAAAACACCCGAGAAGATCAGAAAGCTGGATGGGGCATTGTTTTGCGACCGGAGATATGATACGGTGTTTGTGTATCATAATGGAGCGTCGTCGTATTATGCGGTGAGAGGGTTTAGAGGAGTGTTGCGGGTGTAGATGCCAGCTTCCTGCTCTCTCTACCCAGTTTTTCACCGGTCCGTCAAAACCCAGCTCACGAAAGCATGGTCCAGCTGGCAGATTTTCTCTTTCGATACTACGAAGAATGATTTTTAAAAAGACCTGTCTAAGGAAAATATCTCCTGCCAAAAAATCTCCTGTCTCCGCTATTGCAAAGTGATTATCTACCGATACACGTGAATTTCTTTGAAAAAAAGAAACAGGAGACCGTTCAATCAGGAAATCCACGAAATTAAAACGGCCTTTCATGATCTCGGGAGTGAACTACTGGCAATTGAATTATGAGGATAGAAAGCTCCTTAAATGCCTTAGAAGATCAGAAAAACCGGATGGAGACTCGTGTCGTAAGTAGAGACACGATACGCTGTTGGTATATTATAATGGCGCTTCGCCGTATTCTACGGCGAGAGGGTTTTGAGGATCACTGCGGGTGTAGATGCCAGTTTCCGATTCTCTCCTAACAACCTTTCATTCTATCGTCAAAACCCAGCTTACAAAAGCATCGGTTCAGCTGGCAGATCTTCAAATTCGCTATAGCCCTAATGATTTTTAAAACCCTGTGCAAGGAATCTCCCGCCGCTGGATCTGTTTAACACTGTCATTGATTTATTAGCTTTATTATTTCCAATGCAATCCCTTTTGCCGAAGCCGGATTTTGCCCGGTGATCAACCTTCCGTCGGTAATTACATTAGCCTGCCAATTGGCTGCTGCCTTAAACAAAGCACCTCTTTCAGTTAGTCTTGATTGCAGCAGAAAGGGAACGATTGTTTCATTGCCCCCTTCTTTCTCCTCACTATTGGCAAAGGCGGTCAACTGTTTTCCCTTTACCAGGTACTCGCCATTGCTTAGCTTAACATCTACCAGTCCGGCAGGACCGTGACATACAGCAGCAACAATACCTTTTCGTTCATAAATTGAACGGGTAATATTCATTAGCGCCGCATTACCGGGAAAATCCCACATGGAGCCGTGGCCACCGACAAAATAAATGGCTGTATATACAGATGGATTGATCTCTTCCGGTTTTGCCGCATGTGTAAAACGATAGTATGCGGTCGGGTTTTGAACAAACCACAAGCTGGCAGCATCATTCATATCCGCCCCGTACATACGGGTGCTGCCGCCTTTCGGGCTCACAAAATCTATTTCAAATCCTGCTTCTGCTAAAGGCTTATACGCATGGCTTACCTCGCCAAGATGCAGACCGGTTTTACGTCCGGTATTTCCCATCTCTTCATGGCTGGTAAGTACAAAAAGGATGCGCCGCGTGCTGTCAATACGCTGTCCTGAGAAAGTTTTTATTGCTATCAGCCATTGATCCCCCATCTTCAGCAAATTGATGTAATCAGCTAATTTCCGGTGCGGATATTCCAACTCAATTTTGGCCTGCGCGGCTGTGCCCAGAATATCAATGGATATAATACGGGAGATACAGTTGGCCTTTATACCTTGTTTAGAACCATTTACATAATCCTTTACCGGCCAGATAGTATATTCACTATCGTTTTTCATATAACGCAGGTCCGCCGTGGGATGAAAAGCACTTGCAAGCAGCGCCGTATCGCCATTATTTCTTCCGTTGAGGTAACGCCAAAGCGTTTCCCTGATCAGTTGTTCATCTGATGATACCTTCTGGGTATAGGCCATACAGGGAAACAGCAGACATACATACAGTATTAGCTTTCGCATCTTTTTGTTGTTGAATAGTAAATCAGGAATATGAAACAATTGCTGTGAATAGTACAGCGTAATTTAGGCTGGAAAATTCACCACGAATCCGTAATTCAACAACTCCCCGGTTCTATTCAATAACTCGGGTAAAGTCCGGATTTTCTCGGCAAACAAGATGGTATTTTTAAGGGCGAAAGAAACATTTAAAACATCAAATGAGTACATTGCAGACAAAAGTTTTGTGAAACACAGGCATATTTTTATTGAAGTTGTCTGCTGGCTCTTTGCCTACGTTTTGTTTAGTTTTTACCTGACCCAAAGGCTGGGAAACCTTGCTTATGCCGTAAGCATCTCGACTTCAGCCTTCCTGTTCTTTACTGCGATCGTTTATACTTATTCTCTTTGGCTTTATCCCCGGTATTACCATAAAAATCGAAAATTACTCTTTGCACTCATTGCACTTCTCTTCCTCGCCGTAATGTCCTTTCCAAGGCTTTTAACAGAACTGGTCTTTTTTAAAACCGTGTTCAGTGGAAATACATTCTTTTCTGCAGGCCGTTCACACCTGTCGTACATCATAACGACCAACAGCCTGGCACTGCTGATAGCCGTATTACTGAAAGGCGCAAAGGAAGCTGCACTACTCAGGTCAAAACAGGCTGAACTTGAAAACAGGCAATTGCTTACGGAATTGAAACTGCTCAAAGCACAGCTGCATCCTCACTTTTTATTCAATGCGCTGAATAATATTTATTATGAAGTGTATAAAGAAAGTCCTAAAGGCGCATTATTAATAGAAAAACTATCAGATATGATGCGATTCTTTCTGCATATTACCGCGAAGGAAAGAATCGACTTGAGGCATGAAGTTGAATTTATCCGGAATTATGTTATGCTGGAACAAATACGGTTTGATGATAGCCTCCAGATATCTTTCACGGCAGAGGAAACTGCTTCCGCCAATATTCCTCCCATGCTGCTGGTACCGCTTGTTGAGAATGTATTTAAGCATGGTATTGATAAGTTAGAAGGATCGAACCAGATAGAATTGGAACTGAAGACAGATAATGGGTTTATCATATTTAAAACGAAGAACAGGTTGCACTTGCACAATGTACCGAACGAGAACAGCACCGGCCTGGATAACTTAAGGGAAAGACTGAATATTCTTTTCCCCACAAATCATAGTTTAACAACAGAAAGTATAAACGGCTATTACTATTCAGTTTTAAAAATTCCTGCTGCTTGAAAATAATCTGCATCATAGTAGATGATGAGCCTAATGGTGTAAAACTCTTAAGTGAGTATGCGGCTACTATATCAGCATTGGAAGTAAAGGCACATTGCTCCAATTCAAAACAAGCGTTGGAGGCTATAGAGCAATACAATCCTGACATCGCTTTTCTTGACATTAATATGCCCGGTATTTCCGGTATTGATCTGGCAGCGCAAATTAACGGCAATACTGGCATCATCTTTACGACTGCCTATGCTGAGTATGCCGTTATCAGCTACGATTATAACGCCATTGACTATCTTTTAAAACCCATCAGCCTTAATCGGTTCAAAAC
The DNA here is from genome assembly GCA_040509495.1 of Chitinophagaceae bacterium. Classification (GTDB taxonomy): domain Bacteria; phylum Bacteroidota; class Bacteroidia; order Chitinophagales; family Chitinophagaceae; genus Terrimonas_A. The sequence goes on from JBEVKW010000326.1 coordinate 4,480, forward strand.
TTCTGTGGAAAAGGCAATTGCTTTCCTGCAGAACAGGAAGTTAAGGACGGAAGAAACACCTGCCGCGCCTCAATATTTCTTTATAAAAACGGGGCAGGAGATGCTTAAGATCGACTTTACCGAAGTGATTTATGTCGAGGCATCAAAAGAGTATGCGATACTATATACAGCACAGTCAAAACACTTTTATTATCGTCGTATGAAAGAGCTGGCTTTGCTTCTTCCCGCCAATTTTATACGGATTCATCATTCGTATATTGTCAATCTGAATTTTATCACAAAGGTCGAAACACAGCAGGTGTGTATTGGCGATCACTATTTTCCTGTCAGCGCTACATACAAAAAAGATCTTTTCAGGGCAATAAAGGGCAGTTCATTGTAGCATTGGAAAATCGCTATAAAAAAGCCAGTCTGAATTTTCGGCGATGACAAAAGGAAACGACCATGTTGTGCTCTGCCTAAGCACGGTAAGCGTTCTAAATTCTCAGCGCACCTGGCGCTTACTTTGCGTCCTTTGCGAGACAACGCCACTGCCGATGGCTGATGACCGATAGCCGATTCCCCATGCAGGAAACCCGTATGGTAGCTGAGGTGCCGTTCCTTCCCGGCGCGATCAAAATTTTTTAAAAAAATCCTCTTTTTTTTTGGCAGAAAAGATCCAGCCCTTATCTTTGCACTCCCAATCGAAACAGGGACAAGGGAGTTTAGCTCAGTTGGTTCAGAGCATCT
>JBEVKW010000327.1:0-6234 GCA_040509495.1 Chitinophagaceae bacterium
CCACCGGCGTTACTTCTACATGAAGGTCAATCCGGTCAAGCAATGGCCCTGACACTTTATTGAGGTATTTCTGCACGGTCCCCGGAGGGCAGGTACATTCCCGGTCGGGATGATTATAAAACCCGCAGGGACATTCCTGCGTTGCCTTTTCCCGTTCACATAACAGAGTGGCTAAACCATTGGGCGAGAAGTACATTGCTAAACCAGTGACGCTCGGGGAGAAGATTCGGAACCGGCGATTGGAATTAAGATTGTTGCAAGGGAGTTGGCGGAACTAATGGGAGTTTCAGAAGATTCAATCACGTATTGGCAGGTCAATCGGGCTGCCCCAAGCATTTATCTTTATCCGGAGGATTATCAAATTCCTAGGCTACGATCCGTTTTCATACAAAGAAGGTGTTGCGGGAATGATTACAAAGTATCGGTACAGGAAGGGCCTTACGCAAAGCCAAATTGCAACGAAAGTAAAGGTTGACCCATCAATCATGAGTGGTTGGGAGAAGGGAAATACTACGCCGAAAAGGAAGCATCTAAATCGGTTAATGGTATATTTGGGAACGTTAGAAAAGTAGATTGATAAAGGCAAGTATGAAGGTTTTTGAATATTATTTTGAGGTTGAATGGTCTAAAAACAGCCTGATGCAGTTCTTGGCGTCTGTTCCATCTGATAGTTACGGTTTGATTATTAAAAGTGGCACGGTAGCATATATACATGTTATCGGAGAAGAAGTAATGGATATTTAGCCGGTGAAATTGCCATCAAAAATATACGCTACATGTCGGCCCGTAATTTTGCCTTTCAGAAATCATCTGACAGGAAAACTGCCGGTAATCAATTGGATAATTAATCTATCAAAACAAAGTCTCTTTCACACAATTTGAGTCCAGCAAAATGATATGCATAATAAAACCTCGCTGATCCGTTAATGTTTAATTAACTCCGTATGCCGAATGGCACGGGTGGCGGCGTGCGAGGAAAGTTAGGGAAATAATCTTCATTGAAAATCATGCTTAATGCAGAAAGCATATCAATTTGCAATAATGGATAGTAGGCTAATTGACCATGCAACATCCTCGGTTGTTCAGGAAATATGTTTAATTGTAGTTCCATAATTTTAGTGGGTTGAATATGGTGTCTCCTTAGCTAATAAAGCCAGATTTCTTTCCAGTCTTTGCGAACTATGATTTTTAATAACGGTACTTAGTGGACATTTACAATCTTTAATTCTCCCTAGTCCGTACTTATGAGGTTATTAAGATAATGTTCCCGAGCATTCATATATTCACCAACAACTTTTTCTCTGGGCCAGAGGTTCACTGTATGACTATTAGAATCTTCAACTTCTTCAAATTTCTTTTGTGTGTCTAAAATCTTTTCCCACCCCTATAGGCCACGAAGGTGTTATTTGGCAGAATGGAATATCCATTAAAATAATGTTTTTGCGGCTGAACGCTTCTGAAAGTGGCGTTTGCCGGTGAAAAATCCTACGAGAAAGAATCCGCATTACTTACTTAGATGCTTTAATTCTTTTTAACATATCCCGTATATTCTGCTTCATCCTTTCTGTTCTCTCTGACTCAACCTTTACTGGCATTTTTAGAATTATATTGGCCCATTCTATTGCTTTAGAAGTATCTCCGATATCCATGTAAAAGTCGACAAGTCGAACCTTAGGATACATCCTGTTAGGAACCATATAAATCGCCTTCATATAAGAGCTTTCTGCCACAATTGAATCGCCAAGACCATGATGAATGTCGCCAATGAGAATGTGTAGGGATTGTGTCGAGGATATTTCTGACGCTGAATAGGCGATTTTCTTTGCTGTTTCTAATTTATTCATTTGATAAGATGCCAGGGCGTATGTATATAAGGCATTTGCATCATTAAATACATTTGAAGAGGATTTTTCAAATTCTTTAAGCGCCTTACTTTTTTCTCCAGCGGCCAATAATTCCAACCCTTTTTTTTCACCATGTCTATAGCTCACGTATTTGATTTGGATTGCCAGGCTAATAATAGCTAGAGCTGAAAAAGCATATGGCAAGTATTTTACAGAATAATTCCTTTTCTGACTCGGCAATAATGTATTCGACGAGATTGAGCTTAACGATATAACCAGGCTTAAAATTAAGGGAGAAACAGAAAGTGGGTAAAATACGAATGATGCGATTAGCACTGACACACAAGGCACGTACATAATGAATAGACTATTTAACCGTTTTTCGTAGAGCGTCCCCCATTTTGCTATAAGCATTATCACACAGCATATTGCCAAACCCAAACCGACAACACCATATTCCACAAATATTTGAAGCCAATCATTGAATGCATATCTCGTTGTATCTGCTAATAATGCTTCTTTCCCATGAAATCCATGCTGCATAAAGTAGGCAGATTGATAATTATTGTATGCGACTGTAAACTGACCTGGACCCACTCCTGATACCCAATGATCTTTGAGGATGTTGCCACTGACGCGATAAATTAAAAACCTTCCAGATGTGGAGTTTTGTTTATAAGCCATTCCGAAATATCCAATAGTCGATATTACCAAGATTATTACCAATATCAACCATTTCGGAAGCTTTGTACTTGATTTGAGAAAGCTCAGCACTCCTAAAATTGTCAAAAGTATTAAGACACCTGCTCTGCCATTTGTCAGCAAAAGTAATAAGGTTCCCAATATCGATAAAGCGACAATGAAAGTATGTAGCCATCGTTTAAACGGCAATAGTGTAACTGGATACTGATGTGCTGCAACGACAAGTATCGAAATCTGCGTAGAAAGTAAAATAGCAAATATGCTTATGTTTGGATGAAAAAAACTATCTAGCGTATTTGAGTTTTTTCCTAGATGGATCAATAGTAATAAAAGTGATAGGAAAATGAAGCAAATAGCTGAGACGATAGGCAGGAGAATTGTTTTGTCGATATCTGCCTGCTGAAAATAGCCTTTAAAACCTAAGTAGATAACCGTCCAAAAAATAGCTGCTGAAATAATAGTCCAAGGAATTGGTGTAGCAACCACGCTTCTGATGATAATAAATCCGATCAGACTGAAAGCTACGACCTCAAGTTTTGAAAATTGAGGTTTGAATCTTTTCGACAAAAAAATTACTAGAGCTCCGAAAAGTAAAATAATACGTAACACGGCATCAAGCCAATAAAAATTTTCGGATTGATATATAGCGTTCACATTTATCAGTGAGAAAGCTATAATTACGATCATGAGTAGCAGCTTCATGAAGCAGAGTTAATATAATCCAATCCCACCCTTTTTTCCTAGTGACAGCGTCACTTATTTTTTTAAGAGCAACCGTAAGGTGATGGAATCTGGTTTCTGTATACTTTCAATTGGCAGGAGTTCGAAGATCATCTCCCGTCGCGGTATCATAGGGTCGTCAGAAGAATTATAAACAAATAGTGCTTTGCGGAGCGTAATCAATCGTTTCTCAAGTACTGCTTGTGAAAGCACGAACAGTTTAGACGGATAATTGGACGAGAACGTATAGTATGAAGTATCTGGATAAGATGCATCTCTTTTATGCTTAGGAGTGTAAGTCTCAGTGATCTCTCCATTTTTTTGCTTTAAAATGGAAATCAGAGTATCCTCCGTTGTTGAAAACATGTTTTCATTAAACGATATCTTTCGGGTTAACCATTGATTAATGTGTCTACGAGTTGGCTCTTTCTTTCGAAATGGCCTATACTCCCAGGCGCTGTCTTCTCCTTTAGTATGAATCAAGTATATGTATTGCTTTGACGTTTTACTCGCATTGTCAATGATAAATTCATTACTATCCTTACTGGATTTTCGAGCATTATCATGCTGAATCGACGATTTGTATAAAATCTCGTTGTTCGATTCATATTTATACAATGTATCCTCAAATTTAATGAGTTGATTAAGATCGGGAGAAAACATTTCCCATTTTACATACAAGGCAGCGCTTTCAATAGGTGGCAACTCGATTTTTTTATTTAAATTACAAGAAAGAAGAGACAAAGTAAGGACAGCTATAACGGCTGTCCTTACTTTATGTAATACGATAGTATTGCGCATTTTAATTGAGAGTTTATTCGTTTGCGGTCCAAACAGCAGCTGAGGTGCAAGGCCAGTCACCTGCTATTGGCGAGCCCTTACATGCTGCGGCAAATGTAATAACATATTCCAATTCAACACCAGCTGCGTATCCGGCTGAGCCAATATACGTTTCCGAGTCGTGTACCGTGCATGTAAAAGAAACCCCAAATTGTGTTGCGGATCTCCAAACAGAATTATGAGTAAATTCTGTGAATTTCCATGGATTAGTAACGTTTGTAGTTTTGATCAATTTTGCTTTTTCCAAACTTTGAAAAGAGTACAAACCCCAGCTTTGCTTGAAAATTGTCCACTTATATTTCTTTGTCATTTCTGTTGCGGTAGCGCTTTCTTCTTCTATCTCATTCTTTTCAGAACAAGAGGCTCCCTGAAATCTAGCCTCTTTAACAGTACAGTCCTCTTCCTCTTCGCCGCCCGGATCCTCATCGCAAATGCCATAGACTTCACATTGGCAGTTTGCAAGCCCCGGATTACAATCTGGATCTCCGTCACAGTATTCCTCATACCAGCAATTTCCGGTTGATTCCCATTGTTCGCATATTTTCTCTAGCATGTCACCCACCCAGACAAAATGGCATTCTCTCTCGAATTCACATATTTGGTACATTGTACAATTTTGTGAATTGACTGATACTTTCTCCGCCATCTGTTGACTGGTGCCAGAAGGCAGTTGTTTTAGATGCCCAATCTTCCGGCCAACTCCATCTACAATTAATCTTCTGGATATTTCCTCTTCGCCCCAAGTTTTAATAATAATTCTGCCTGTGAAATCTTTTTCCAGGGCAGCTAGTGAATTTGAGCTGATATCAAATCCGTGTCGGCTAGCATAATCCCAGTCGGGTATGTATTCAACCTCCCTAACAAAAATTTGTCCGTCATCCCGCTTCATGAATACTACCCTGGCTAATGTTGCTTCAGCAATTCTCTTCATATCAGAAGTAGACCGGTTATTCGCGGGTAAATAGAGCGCAGATTTGGTTTTAACTAAAGGGAATTCGACGATCTCCATATTTCCGGTCTTAAAATATCGTCCGTTATCCCATTTTGGAGATTTTACTCCTCGGATAGTTCCATTATATGAAGCCCAGTCTCGAGACTTTTTGAATGTCCCGTAATACCATTCTTTGGCTGCATCTATGCCGAAGCTTGTATCGATTTTGCCAGAGCCAGTAAGCCCTTTTTTGCAGGCCGCGACAAAAAAAGCTAGCGATGCGACGATGAAGCAGGAAAGCATTAGTTTCCTTGCTGATACATAGTTGATTTTGGTCATTAAATTATGGTTTTAAAATTGAAAGCGCATAGTTGCAGGCGGTAAATAATAGACTGGACTAGTGAGGCAGATTTCGGTATTCAAGTCTTCCATTAAAAAAGCGTATAGGTCATTGGTAATTCGCTGTGAATTTATCTCCTTACATAATTCGCCACAAGCGTTCTTTAACTGCCAATATCATGTTGTATTCACCGGTAAACAGGCAGGTGTTTCACGCATATTTTATTTTGTAAGCAATGTATTTTTAGTGAATGAGTGTAATCATTCACCATCGGTATGTAAAAATGCTTACTTCTAAATGTCTAGAGGGGATATCGTCGATAATCTTAGATCGCCACAACTGATGTATCATTTCGGCAATGTTGTGCCTTGATCGGCCGGCGTTCGTTTAAACATTGATAATTTAACAGAAACTTCTAGTTGAAGGTCCTAAAATATAATATGCATCCATTGAAGGGTATGCCCATTTACGAACCTGGTGAAGAGCTTTAGAAAAAGCCGAGTAAAGGGTTAATGAAGAAATTCATCGGCGCTTTCCACAACGGTCTTAGCGTAGAGAATGCAGAAAACAGAATGTTTTTGACTCTCACCATAGCTATCAGCACCGATAGTGATTCAGTTGATCAAAAGGAGCGTCAAGCCGTCTTAGTTTGATTTTCTTTTATTTGTGAATTGTTCTGTCAGAATATCAATTGCGCGTTTCCGGTGATTATGTACAGTGTTGTATGAAGAGCTTATCGTTTCTTTTCCCAGAGTTTGGTGAAACAGGACATGATAAGATCTTCAGGGTCAAACCGATCCTTTGCGTATGTGTGGGCAAAGTAACACAGCGGCTTAGAATACCTGGCAAACAGGACA
>JBEVKW010000328.1:0-11756 GCA_040509495.1 Chitinophagaceae bacterium
TTTTTACTTTTTACTTTTTACTTTTTACTTTTTACTTTTTACTTTTTACTTTTTACTTCCTAAAGTCTCTCAAAGATATACTTCAGCATGCTTTTTTCATTATCCGACATGGCCGCTCCCTTCAATTTTTTCCATCCTTCGATATCGGTGATTGCTTTTTCAAAATCATATCGGTTTACTCCTTCGCTTCCCCATGAAAATGCGGGAATGTATTTTGGGGTAAGGCCGCTGCCGAATACGTTACAGGAAACACTGATGACGGTTCCCGTGTTGATACTCGTATTGATCGCTGTTCTTGAGTAATCGCCCATCAGCACGCCGCATTTCATTCCTGCATTGAGCTGCCCGCCGGGCGTCCATACACGAACATTGCCGGCATTGTTCTTCAGGTTGGAATTAGTGGTACCGGCACCGAGATTGCACCACTCCCCTATCACTGAATCGCCGAGGTAGCCATCGTGCGCTTTATTGGAATAGCCAAACATCACCGCATTCTTGATCTCACCACCGCCGACACAATAGGGACCGAGCGTGGTAGCTCCATAAACTTTGGTTCCTAATTTCAAGACGGAATTTTCTCCGATGGAGAACGGCCCACGAACAACAGATCCTTCCATGATCTCCGCATTTTTGCCAATGTATATCGGGCCTGTGGATGCATTAAGAATGCAATGTTCCACCCGGGCACCTTTTTCGAGAAAGATATTTTTAGGATTGGTGACTCTATTCGATTTGGGAATGGCCTGAGAACGACGCTTGCGGGTTAAGAGGGTAAAATCCTCGCGGATCGCCCAGTCATTCAGCTGGAATATCTGCCAGGGATATTTGATCTCTTTGACCTCTCCATCAAACTCAACGGATTTCGTTACCCGGATCTGATGCTTCTCCCTGATCTGTTGATGGGTAAAACAAAAAACGATGCCCGAACCACCCCCGGCAATAATAAATTCACCCGGCTTAAGCCGTTTCATTTTTTTAACAAGCGCAACGGTTGGCAAAAGATTGCCATGCACCATAAAGCAGGTATCGGCCTTGCCGATCGTATCCAGGTTGATGGCTCTGTCCAACCCTTTATAATCGTCTTCGTTCTTATCAACCGATACGAAGCCGGTCATTTTCTCCCATTTCTCGCGGATGGTGAGAATGCCCAGGCGTATATCCTGGCATTTGCGGGTCAATGTAAAGGGATAGAGGTTTTCCGGCTGACAGAATTCCTCGGTGAAGATGAGTTGGTTCACAGGGGAAAGATACTACAAATCGTTGACCGTTGTCCGTTGACCGTTGACCGGAATACAAAAATTAGATTAAATGAAATTGCTCTAATATAGTCGTTGACCTTTGTACGCTCCCCATTGTGCGGAATACAAATAATCTAAATGTGTGAAATTTTCCAGGCAAAGCCGGACAACGGTGAACGGACAACGGAAAGCGAAAAAAAGCCCCGCTGAGGAATCAGCAGGGCTTAAAGTATAGCCATGAAAAACAAAACTTTTATGCTTAGTGCAGAATTGTCTGAACTAAAGCTAAAGAATTATTTTTTCTTTTCGTATTTCTTCTTGAATTTATCGATACGTCCTGCCGTATCAACCAGTACGTTCTTACCAGTGAAGAAAGGGTGAGAAGTGCTGGAGATCTCCAGTTTGATCAGGGGGTATTCGTTGCCGTCTTCCCATTTCACTGTTTCTTTTGAACCTGCAGTTGAACGGCTGAGGAATGATTGACCATTGCTCATGTCTTTGAAAACAACCAGCCTGTAACTGCCGGGATGGATACCTTTTTTCATAACTAAATGATTTTTAAGGCCGCACGGATTTTGCCGTGACGATGATTTAATTTTTTTGAGTGGGCAAAGGTAGAAAGGAACGGGGGAAATGCAAAATATATCTTGTGGTGTGAAGGGCCTGAATTCGTTCGATGGCAGTTGGCCGACTGGCCAATGCCCGGGGGCTCATTTGCAGGTTTTAAACATCCTTGAAGCCTTCCAGATCAGTGGGTTGCCATTTTCTCCCTGCTTCGTGCGGAACCCGGCCATCGGCCATTCGGCCAACTGCCATCGATCCGAACTCAGAGACTTTCTCAAAAAAGAAAAGCATCAAGTTTATTTGACTAAACCCGATGCTTTTTGAAATTGCTGCCTCTTTTGATCGATTTTGCAATTCCCGCCGCATTTCTGTTGCCAGATCTGCAACCTTTGTACATTGAAGATAGTTCTTTCCACTACCTGTTTCCAAATTTCCTGGGGTTTCAATATGCACCCGTTCTTCACCTGGTTATCCACTGGAAAGCCGCTATGGTAGCGGGTTCTGCACAGGTTATGAACCTTTTTTGATTAACATGTGTAGCGCGTTCGCCTGGAATACTTAAAACGGATCAGGAGCGCATATTCTCGTACTGGAGCGGAACACCCAGCTCCCAGGTTTTGGACGCCCGTATGACCGTTTGGAGATCATCGATCTTTTTGCCGGTTACGCGAACCAGGTCGTCATTGATGGATGCCTGTACTTTCAGTCCGGCATCTTTGATCATCTTAACGATCTTTTTGGCATCTTCCTGTTTAAGGCCGTTGCGCACCTGTACTTCTTTTTTCCAGACCTTACCGCTTTGTGCCCCTTCTTTCGAGAGATCGAATGCTTCGGGGGCAATTCCCTGCTTGTTTGCACGGCTGATCAGTACATCCAGCAATTGACGCATCTTCATATCGTCGTCGGTCTCAAGCTTCAGCTTGAACTCCTTTTTATCAAGATCGATCACCACATGGCTTCCTTTGAAATCAAAACGGTTTCCTATTTCTTTAGTAACAACGTTCACGGCATTATCCAATGCCTGCGCGTCCACTTTACTTACAAAATCAAATGAGGGCATAGCAAAAAGGTTTAAGTTGAATGATTTGATTAACCTCGCGGAAAGATGCGAAAATAAAACTTAAAGACAATTACACGAAAGAAACATCCTTTTACTGTGACAAAGATCACCGTAGGGGCCTATCATTTTGAGGAAAACAGATCGAACATCCATGCCTGCCGCCTGCTTTGGAATGCTTGTCGGGCGTAGAAGTATCGCAAACGCAAAGCAATCGCAACGCAAGGATATGTGTAGATATCACGCTAATGAACTCCTTCAATTGGCTACCGGAATGGATACTTATGGCACCGGGGCAGATAAAAAAAGGCCGCATCAATATGATACGGCCCTGTAAAACACATGTCAATGTTCAGGATCCACGGTCTGTTGCCTGCAGTTTAATTTCCGCCTCCACTTTTCACCCTGTTCTGCTCATCATCCGCGCCACCTGTTTTTCTGCGTGCAGGGGCAATATTCTTTTTACCGAAGCGGTAAGTGAAGCTCATATTGAACTGGCGGCTATCACGGCGGCTGCTGATCATTACATCTACATCGCTGTATTTTGCATAGCCATTGAATTTCTGTGTCCAGAGGATATCACGTACACCAACTTTCAATGTTCCTTTTCCTTTGAGCATTTGTTTGGTGATGGCACTGTTCACTGCTCCCATCGCATTTGCAACAAGGATACCTTCTGCCGCTTTGCTGCGATACCATCCGCTGATCTCTGCATTCCATCCTTTGCCCAACGTAAATGAGTTGGTAATGTTACCGAGGAAGCTGGTAAAGGCAATCTCAACCGGATCGTTATTGTATAAACCTTTATAGCTGTTGCGGAATACATTCGTATAAATATTCGCATTCCACCATTTCCGTACCGGGATATTCGCCATTACTGACACACCCCACTGCTTCATCGTGCTGAAATTATCCTTTGTCTGGAACGTGATATTTTTTTCTGTATCCTGTTTCAACAGTTCAGTGATGATATCAGTTGTTTGTGTATAGTTGATCGTTGTCGTAAGGAATCGGTTATAGGTGTGACTGAATTCAAAATTGTTTGTGAATTGAGGAGTCAGGTATGGGTTACCCTGTCCATAAGTCAGCGAATCCAGGAAGAAGATGAACGGATTCAGATCATCATAGTCAGGACGCATGATCCGGCGGCTGTAGCTAAGGTTGAACTGGTTCTTTTCGTTCATGTTGTAACCTGCTCCGATATTTGGGAAGAGGTTGGTGTAATTCCGTTTGAAAGAAGAGTCGTTGCTCAGCTGATGTCCTTTGGCAATGGTATTCTCCAAACGCAGGCCGGCTGTCAGTTCCCATTTTTTGATAGAGCGGGAAAGGATCGCATACGCAGCATTGATGTTCTCATCATAAATGAAATGATTATTGCGGTCTGCGGCATCTACTCCATTACGTTGATAATTTACCTTATTATCCGTGTTAACAAAACTTGTTTTGGCACCTGCTTCCAGGCGAAGACCGCTTTTGAATGGATGAACATAGTCCACTTTAGCACTGTAGATCTTTACAACAGATGGAATGATACCCGGCATCAATACATCCTGACCTGGCATATGCTCGTTATTCTCGTTGAAGCTTCTGGTCAGTAAACTGGTCTTGTTATCATTATCATAATACGCCCAGTCAAAGTCTGTGCTGATCTCACGGCCGGTTGAGTCGAACGTATGTTTATAGTTGAAGTTGGTAGTGATATTGGACGAGTTCCTGCTGTTATCAGCAAATGATTCCAGTTTGCTAAGAAGTTTCCCGTTGTTATCCCTGATATTGGTATTGCTGTATGGATCTTCATCGTTTGTATTGAAGTTGCCATTGATCACTACACCGGCCACATCTTTTTTGGTGAAGTAGTAGTCCATTCCCACTTTGGCATTATGATAAACACCTTCAAAATGCGGTCTTGATACCTGATCGATCGTACGCAACAAGGTTACTTTATCAGCGGCATACAATTTACGGTCGATCAGCAGCCTGTTGTACCCTTCATATGTACCTGCGTTATAACCGCCGAATACGTTGAGTTTGTTATTCCGGTAGTTTAGATTCGCCCCACCATTGAAACGTGCATACAGTCCCTGGGTATATCCGACATTGGCATTGCCATTCATGCCTTTTACAATACCTTTTTTTGTTTTGATATTGATGATACCCGAATTCCCGGAGGCATCATATTTAGCTGGAGGATTGGTCATGATCTCGATCTGATCGATACTGCTGCTTTGCATATTCTTCAACAATGCAGCGAGGTCAGCCCCGCTCATATAGGTTGGTTTACCGTCCACGAGGATCATGACGCCCTGCTTTCCTTTCACGCTGATATTTCCATCGTTATCAACCGTTACGCCCGGTGATTTTTCCAGCAATTCCATGGCTGTTAACCCGGCATTTGTGGGAGATGCGTCCACGTTCACCACCATTTTACCGGGCTTCTGCTCGATGGCTGGTTTTTTAGCAGTGACTGTTACTCCCCCTATGGCCTGTGCCTGGGGCACCAGCTCGATGGTTTTCACCTCCACTGCCGTTGAAGCAGCAGAAATTTCAACCGGAGCAGAGAACCCTTTGTCGTGCCCCACTGCCGAAATCGCCACGATATAGCGGCCTTCCGGTATATTTTCGAATTCATATTTGCCGGTTTTGTCAGCCACAGCCATCTTCACAACAGATGAGTCTTTGGCTTTTAAAAGGGTGATTGTCGCCGATTCGATCGTTTTTGTGCTGCCATCTATTACTGCACCACTGATACGGCCGGTTTTGGTTTGCGCATAACTGGCTAAGGATAAAATTGTTATCGTTAAGACCAGCATGGATAAGCGTTTTCTCATTTCAATGGTTTTATATAATAAGTACTTGTTCTTGTTTATTACAGTTCAAAGGTAGGTACTTTGCAATACCAAGATCATTGCTTTAAATTAAGCGGCCTTTATCGGGGATAAGCGGCCGTCAGCTAAATTGTCTTCATGTGACGCAGCCGCGTAAGTCTGGTTACAGCTTTCGGATCGTTTAGGATGAAGGGATTTTGTAAAGGATGGACGGAAAGTGGATAATCTTTACGGTGTATACGCCTTTATGCGTTCGGATAACAAAGTAATGGCGACCTGGAGTGAAAGAAAATGAAATTCCGGTGAAATGCGGTGGAATAATGGTTGAACCGGGCTTTGTGGCGTTGAGCAGCGTATGTATACGAATGTGCGCAGCAGCATCGTATGAAACGGAAGGAACCCCGAAGCCCTCCGGGATATTCCTTTGCGTTCTTCGCGATTCTTTGGTTCTCTGTGTTGATGGTGTGCTTGTTGAATCGGCTACAGCCCAAACTCCGTTTTTATCATCTCATAATAAGTTCGACCCGAAGTGATCCTCGATGCTGCCTTATCATCCATTACAAAAAGATAGCGGCCGTTGAAATGCCTGTGCATTTCCTTTATCCGGTCCTTATTAATAAGGAAGGATTTCTGAACACGGAAAAACTGTGCAGGCAGCTTCTCTTCAAGCGCAGATAAGGCCTGATCGGTCAGATGCCTCTGTCCATCGGTTGTATGGATATAAACATATTTGTCCTGCGATTCCAGGAAAACCATTTGTTCAAATCTGAGTAAAACGATCCTGTCGCCCGTACGGATCGATAAAGCGGTCGCCTGTTTGGGTGTTTGTATCTGCCTGATCATTTCCTGCAAATTCGATACATCGATCGTTGCATTCAATTTTCCAAAGCGTTTCAGTTTTTCCATGCTTTGCGCCAATCGTTCTTCTTTGATCGGCTTCAGGAGGTAATCGATCGAAAAAGTTTCAAATGCTTTAATAGCATATTGTTCATAAGCGGTGGTGAAGATGATGTTCGGTTTATGCGCAAGTCTTTCGATCACTTCGAAACCAGTAAGATCCGGCATTTGAATATCCAGGAAGATCAGATCGGGCTGTAAGGCTTGCACCTGCCGGATAGCTTCCTCCCCTGTTCCCGCTTCTCCTACGACCTGGACGAGCTCGTGGTACTCCTGGAGCAGATTTTTCATCAGGCGACGTGCAGCAGGCTCATCGTCCACTAAAATGGCATTATACCGGAGGTTCATTTTTCATCAGTTTTTTTATGTAGATCACCACTTCTTTTTCCGGGTGATTTCCAAAATGTATCTCATAATTCCCGGGAAATAAAAGGTCAAGCTTATCATACACGCTTTTTACACCATAACCGGGTCTCAGTTCTTTCGGAAATAAAGGTCCATTATCATTGATCCGGATCACCAGCATGCCATCCCGTAATCTTATATCAAGATTGATCTCTGTCATTTTACCCGTCGCTTTCAATCCGTGTTTGACTGCATTTTCCATCAATGGCTGCAATACGAACCGGGGAACAAGGTAATGCATCACCTCATTCTCTACATTTACATGATAGCTGAGCTGATCCTCGAACCTGATCTTTTCTATCTGCAGATAAACTTCAGCCATTTCTACTTCTTCACTTACCGGGGAATAATTGTTATTGCTGTAATTGATGCTGTAGCGGAACAGATCTGCCAGTGCTACGGTCATCTTTCTTGCTTTCCTGCCATCTGTAATGGCCAGATCGGCGATCGAGTTGAGCGCATTGTATAAAAAATGCGGATTCACTTTCGAATGCAGCACATCCAGTTCCGCTTTTGTTTTCAGTTCTCTCAGGCGGCTTAATTCCAGCTCTTTCTCATCAAATTTCCTTTTCCGCTCGAGGTCAAGATAACTGATCAGTATATAGACAAAGCCTATACCGCAGGCAAAATACACGCTCATCAGGATAGAGAATTCGGCATATTCATTCGAGCCGGACATGAATAGATACCGTACCAGGAGATTAACGCCCACAAATGACACGATCAGCGTCAGCAGCACCAGTATCTTTCGTTTGATAAATGAAAGACGATCGAACAACGGATGCACCGCAACAAGCCATGCAAGATTAAAAACGATGAGTGTGTTGCAGGTGATAACGATCAACTCTCCCAGGATCGCCTGACCCCATCCATGCCTCCTGATGGCATCAAATAATTCACCATTCATCGGCGTTATGGCAAAGATGATACACGCGCTGACGATCCAGACGATAATGTTCCTGCGCAGCCATTCATTCCTGATAGTATTCCGGAACATTCTCCGGAAATTGGCCAGGACAAAAAGCCCGATCAAGGCAAGCAGGATGCAAGTGCCGATGAGCATCGCGTAGGTCCAAATAGTCGGATTCTTCATGTGTATTGCCAAATTATGAAATCAAGTTAAGCAGAACCAAACACGTTCGCGAACTGTTTATTTTGAGGTGCGAACTGAGTATATTGCAAGTAAATTTCCCACATGATCGTTGATTTCAGATCAGATACTGTTACAAAGCCTACTCCGGACATGCTGGAGGCGATGATGTCTGCCCCCGTAGGTGATGATGTCTTTTCAGAAGACCCTTCCATAAATAAGCTGGAATCGCTTGCTGCGGCCATGTTTGGTATGGAGGCGGCCATATTCTGCCCTTCGGGCACCATGACCAACCAGATAGCGATAAAATGCCACACACAGCCCGGTGACGAGGTGATCTGTGATGAAACCTCACACATTTACCAGTATGAAGGTGGGGGCATTGCATCCAATTCAGGCGCGTCCGTTAAGTTACTGTATGGTGACCGTGGCCGCATTACGGCAAGCCAGGTGAAGGCCGCCATCAACCCCGACGATATTCACCGGGCAGTTTCCACACTTGTTTCACTGGAGAACACTTCGAATCGTGGCGGAGGAAGTTGTTATGAATGGAACGAGATCCTGGCCATCCGGGAAGTCTGTCAGTCAAACGGACTTGCCTTTCACCTCGACGGTGCACGCCTATGGAATGCAATGGTGGCAAAAAAACAGACTGCCAGGCAATATGGCGAAGCGTTTGACAGTATTTCGATCTGCCTGAGCAAAAGTCTGGGATGCCCCGTTGGCAGTCTCCTTCTTGGTACAAATACCCTGATCAAAAAAGCAAGAAGGATCAGGAAAGCATTTGGCGGTGGTATGCGGCAGGCGGGCTTTCTGGCAGCCGCCGGTATCTATGCACTGGAGCATCATATCGACCGGCTGGCAACCGATCATGAGCACGCACAACAGATCGCACATGCAATACGTACAAGAAAATGGCTGAAAGAGCTGTTGCCGGTGGAGACCAATATCATCATCTTTGAATTGAATGATGACACCGCCCCACAATTCGTTGACCGGCTTAAAGAAAAAGGTATTTTAGCCTATGCAATTGCACCAAACCGGGTCAGACTGGTGGTGCATCTTGATATCACGGCGCAAATGACAGAACATACACTCAGCATCATATCATCAATATAAAAAACATCCAATGCTTCCAAAGATCAATCCGACAGCAACACCGACGTGGCAACTACTGAAAGAAGAACATACTGTAATGCAGGCCGTAAAAATGAAAGACCTGTTTACTTCGGACAAAGAAAGATTTGAGCGTTTTCACCTGAAACTGGAAGACATCCTTTTTGACTATTCAAAAAACATCATCTCCGAAAAAACAATACAGCTGCTACTGAAACTCGCCGAAGAATGCAAAGTTGAAGACAGCATCAGGGCGATGTTTTCCGGGGACGTGATCAACCAGACCGAGCAACGTTCCGTTTTACATACTGCCTTGCGCAATTTCTCCAAAGATCCTGTGCTGGTTGACGGCGAAGATGTAATGCCCCAGATAAAAAAGGTTTTGCGGAAAATGAAAACATTCTCCGACAAAGTACATAGCGGTGATCACAGAGGTTATACGGACAAACGAATCAAGTATATCGTAAACATCGGGATCGGTGGAAGTGACCTCGGACCATTGATGGTCACTGAAGCATTGAAACCTTACTTTGAAGAGGAGATCGAAACATTCTTTGTCTCTAATGTAGATGGAACCCATATTGCCGAAACATTAAAGAAAGTTAAACCGGAAAGAACACTGTTCCTGATCGCTTCCAAGACTTTCACCACGCAGGAAACAATGACCAATGCGCACACTGCAAGGCAATGGTTCCTGAAAAAAGCAAAAGATGAAGCGCATATTGCCAAACACTTCGTTGCTCTTTCCACTAACGAAACCGAAGTGGTGAAGTTTGGTATCGATAAAAAGAACATGTTTGAATTCTGGGATTGGGTTGGGGGACGCTACTCATTATGGAGTGCGATCGGGTTGTCCATTTCACTCAGCATTGGCTACAAGAACTTCGAGCAGTTGCTGAAAGGTGCTTACAGTACAGACCAGCATTTCCGCGAAACGCCGCTTGAAAAGAACGTTCCTGTTTTGATGGCCCTGATCGGTTTGTGGTACACCAATTTCTTTGGAACGCAAACAGAAGCGATCCTTCCCTATGATCAGTACATGCATCGCTTTGCCGCCTACTTCCAGCAGGGAAATATGGAAAGCAATGGTAAGAGCGTAGACCGTAGCGGTAAACCGGTGGATCATGCAACCGGGCCGGTGATCTGGGGTGAGCCCGGCACGAATGGCCAGCATGCGTTCTATCAGCTGATCCACCAGGGAAGTATCAAGATCCCCTGTGACTTTATCGCGCCGGCGCAATCGCATAATCCGCTCGGAGATCATCATGTAAAATTGTTGTCCAACTTCTTTGCCCAAACGGAAGCATTGATGAATGGAAAATCAGAACAGGATGCGAAAGCAGAACTGGAGAAACAGGGACTTGATGCCGACAAGATCAGCAAGCTGCTGCCCTTCAAAGTATTCACAGGCAACAGACCGACGAACTCATTCCTTATTAAGAAAATCACTCCCTATACACTGGGTCAGCTGATCGCATTGTACGAGCACAAAATATTCGTGCAGGGTGTGATCTGGAATATCTTCAGCTTCGACCAGTGGGGTGTTGAATTGGGTAAACAGCTGGCAAATAAGATCCTTCCGGAACTGGAAAATGATACTGCCATCACAACGCATGATTCGTCTACCAATGGATTGATCAATGCGTTCAAGAAGATGAGATAAGGCTGGATTTTCCAGTGCAGGCCTTATACTGACCGGCATAAAAGAACGCGGCGAACCGAAATACAAGCATTTCCAAGGCTGTTTGCCTTGCGTCCGTTGCGTATCGATACGTTCGCCGCGTTCCTTTACGCCCACTAAATAGCAAGAGCCATTCTGATCCTGGCAAAGCAGCATTGGAGATGAAGCCGCTCCGATACCCAAATGCCAGTTCTCTGATTCAGCGATAAAAAAGAAAGCACCCTGATAAGATCAGGGGGCTTTTTTATTCAGTTCAAAATGGTTTTACCATTTGTCTACTTCTTCGTTGGAAGTGCTTGCGCTCGGAGCTGAAGCTGTAACTGTAGGAATTTCTCTTACTTCTTCAACTACTGCTTCTACTGGTTCAGAAGCACCACCTGCCAGCACTTCACCATCTTCCGGCAATTCGTCATGATTGAATGCATCGAAATCAAAGTCGGGCATCAATTCTGTTTTAACATAATCAACCGCCTCATTCAACGCTTTAATGAACTTGTTGAAATCTTCTTTATACAAGAAGACTTTGTGCCTGTCATAACCGTTATCATCAAACCGCTTGCGGCTTTCGGTAATGGTCAGGTAGTAGTCATTACCACGAGTCGCTCTTACATCAAAAAAATAAGTTCTTCTTTTTCCAGCGCGAATTCTTTTGCTGTAAATGCTTTCCAATTTTTTGTCGTTGTTCTCGTACGCCACAGTTAATGTTTTTGCAGATTAAGAAATTGCTTTGGTTTATGAAGTCACAAATATATAGATGTTTTTGAAACAGCCAAAAGAGAGTATAATTTATGACAAATGAGCTGAAATTGAGGTGGAGTAAGGGTCCTGGAAGACGATGGCAGATGGCAGATGGCCGTTGGCCGACGTGCTTCGGAGCTAACGG
>JBEVKW010000329.1:0-4165 GCA_040509495.1 Chitinophagaceae bacterium
TTTTTACTTTTTACTTTTGCCTTTTTACTTATTATTTACTTACTACTACAAATTCAGTATTTCCCATCCCTTGCATTGAGGACATTTTTGTAACGTCATTAACCAAAAGCCTCAACGCATGAAAAAGTTTAGCTTCCTCTGCTCAGTTATCATAATTATGGCTATCCTGGATAGCTGTAAAAAAAATCCGGACATGCCAGGCGGCCCCGATAATCCGGTGATTCCGGGTGTACCGACCGAAGGTGTGAAAGTAAGCACCAGCATCTTTGGCCGGATCGTGGATGAAGCCGACAAGCCACTGGCCGGTGTTACCGTAACGGGTGGAGGTTCTTCTACCACCACTGATGAAAACGGGATCTATTATATCACCAATATTATGCTTGACCAGGCCAGGGCTTATATAGAAGCTACCAAGCCTGGTTATTTTCATGGCTCACGGATTTTTCAACCCATGAAAAATGGTCTTTCAAAACCACCGCTGATCAAAATGATGCAGCAGAAAAGCATTGGAACGATCAGTGCTACCACCGGAGGGACCGTTGAATCGAGAGGAGGAACGCGAATTGAAATCCCCGCAAACGCCATAAAAGATTATACCGGCACTATCAATGTTGTTGCAAATTATATCAACCCAACGATCGCCGATTTTGCCGCAAGAATCCCGGGCGATATGGCAGCGAACAATGCATCGAACAAACGCGGCACACTGGTTTCGATGGGCATGTCTCACCTTGATCTGCTCGACAATAACGGAAACAAACTTACGATCAAAACGGGTTCACAGGTAACTGTATCACTGCCCGTCCCTAAAAGCCTGCAGCCAAAAGCAAGTGCTACGATCCCGATGTGGTATTTTGATGAAACAAAAGGGATCTGGACGGAAGAAGGAACCGGCAATTACCAGAATGGAAAGTATGTCGGCAAAGTATCGCATTTCTCTGTTTGGAACTATGACCACTTCTTCGATTTCATGAACCTTCCATTTATGCTGCAATGGATGCTGTCCAAAATCAACCCTGATCAGAGCACAATGGACCAGATACTGAATAATCCTCCCACTTTCCAACTCACCGTAAAAGACAAGGCGACGAAGAATACACTTTACAGCAATACATTTCCAACGCCAACACCCGTTCCGAATGCAAACCCTCCAAGGTCAGAAACTTCCGTAACATTTCCACTACCGAATATCGCTGATGTAATGGAAGTGACTGTAACACCCATACAACCCGGCGGTCCCGATTATCCAACGAACACCAATTACTCGGCCAATGCAGATGATGTAGTGCCCCCTGCGCCACAATTTGCTACCGAGCAGGAAAGCGTAACGCAGGAAGTTCGGCCAACAAATCCTCCAACAACGATCACGATCACTATTCCTCCTTCAGGCGGCGGTGGCGGGGGTAACGGCGAAACAGTGGTAAATGTAAACGGCAAGGCGGTCAACTGTAATAACCAACCCGTCACACGCGGATACGTGGTTATGATCATGAAAAGCGGCAATACCGTTATACGGGCAACTACAGCACCTGTTTTTGGAAATGAAGGACGTTTCACTGCGCAGTATGTTTTCTATAATGCGCTGCCTAACCGGGTAGATAACGTAGTGCTCACCGTGTACGACCTGCAAACAGCCAAAAAAACAAAAGATATTGCTTTGCAATTGAATCCTTCAGTTGCTTATATGATCCAGGATCCGGTGAAAGTCTGCGAAGACAATACGCCGCCATCAAGCGATGGCAAAGTATTTAATGGAAACTATTCCATCAACAATGCGGCTACGCTGAAAGCCTTTATCGATTCTGCCTACAATACAGTTAACGGAATACTTTATATCTCCAATATAGCTGACCTCAGCGGAATTACCGTATTGAAAAAAGTGGGAGGCCTGGAACTGCGTAATACGACAATTACCCAACTCGGTGGCCTGGCACAACTCGAAAGCATCGGCTGGTTGTCTGTTGTAGCCAGCAGTCAACTCGTCAACCTGGCGTTCCCCAAACTGGCCAACAAGACCATGCAGGGAATACATATCAATCACAACCTGGGCCTTGCTGCCGTCACACTTCCTGGCATTGAATCGGTAAGTCCTCTGGGAAATGACTACATCACGATCACCGGAAACCCGGTATTGAAAACACTCTCTATTCCACAATTGAAGTCGGTGGATAAATGCGGATTCATTGAGATCACGAATACCTTGCTCACCAACCTTGGAACCTTTGCCAATGCGACAGGAACGATCGGCAGTTGGGGATTAACGCTCGTAGACAACCCAGCGCTGACCACCATGGCGGATATGAAAAACATTGTGATCTCCGGACGTTTAACGATTGATCAGAATCCCAAACTTACTAACCTGACTGGTTTCAATATACCTGCCAACGTCACAGACTGGGTCACGATCACCCGCAATGAAAAACTGACAGATATCAGTGCGATCACCAGCAAACTTGTATCAACAAGTGGTCTGACCGTATCCATCAACGCAGCACTTACGGCGATCAACTTTCCGCTGTTCGAAAAAGGAGCATTGTCAATAAAAGATAATGCCAGCCTGGCAAGTATCAGTTTACCGAAATTAAAAGAGGCCGACGGCGTTGTGATCGAGCACAACATCAAAGTATCCTCCATCAACCTGAATGCATTGGAGAAATCTGCAGGCGGCATCTATCTCTCTGGTGGTTACGAGGCAATGCAGGCACTGACCACGTTCGACCTTCCCGCGTTAAAGAGCAGTGGAAGATTCCTTATCGAGTGGTGCCCGAATATTGTTAATCTCGATGGATTCAACAGTCTCGAATCGGTGAACGGAGACCTGACCATCAGTAACAATGGCTCAAACGGATCTGCAGTAAAAATGATCAGCATCAATGGCTTCAATAAGCTGGCAAGTCTGCCTTATTCGTTGAACCTGGAGACCGCAGCCGGAAATACCTATACCGGACCGCTCACGCAGATCAAAGGATTCAAAACGCTGAAAACACTTGGCTCGATGCTTAACATTGGAGGATTGAACCTAACAGACATCTCCGGTTTCAGTATGCTGGAAAGCATCGGCCAGGATTTCCGGATCATCAAAACGAAGCTGACAAACGTAAATGGATTTAGCAAACTGAAAAGCATTGGACTGTCGGAAAGCCGAATAATATATGTGCAGGATAATCCAGCCCTCACAGACTTTAAGGGATTCGCCTCTCTCACATCCGTATCGGGTATCTACATCGTCAGAAATGATGCACTAACGAGTATTGACGGCTTTAACGGCGTAACGTCAATGACAGGCGGAATTACGCTGATACAAAACAAGGTAATCACTAACCTGAATGGATTAACAAATCTGACCGGCAATACTAACGGTATTAATATAAATGGAAATGAGCTTCTCAAAAACCTTTGCGGCTTAACAAAGATCGCGAACGGAGGCGGCACGATCTCCAACTATACCGTGATCAATAATGGATACAACCCGACATTGCAAAACCTGCGGACGGGCAATTGCACCAACTAAGCATTGAGGTAAAAAGATGCAACTACCTGCATCGATCAACAGGCGGCTCCAGACAGAGCCGCCTTTTTTTATGATTACTTCTCTCAACTAAAGCTATCACATCGATGTGCGCTCTGCCGGTTTATATTTATCATACCACCAAAGCAACGCACCGAAACAGATGGCATGTATCAATTGCGCTTCGATAGCACTCCAGTTCTCAATGGACGCACTACCCAAGATCAGTACCGCCATCAGCGTCAACCCCGCATAAATCGTATAACGGAAGAATACGCCTGCAAGCAGTAACACGCCGATGATCGCTTCCGCAAAGGGAAGAATATAACTGAACGGAGTGATAATACTTTCCGGCAAAATTGATTTCTGCATGGATTCACGCATCCATTGACTGAACCCTGCCAGCTTTGGTAAACGAACCAATCCATGACCGAGCATGGACACTGCCAACGGCAAACGGAGAAAGAAGAAGGTTGATTTGAAGTTTGTCATTCCTGAATGTACAACTTTTCATTTTCCTGCTGCTGAGAATATCGCGACAGACAGCCGGACCGGTTTGATCATTATAGCAACTGGCGTAAGAGTAACGCGGTATCCGCTTCGTTACTCTTACGCCAGTTAATTTTTGTAAGGCTATTTTTTAAACGCTATCCAAGG
>JBEVKW010000330.1:0-5166 GCA_040509495.1 Chitinophagaceae bacterium
CGCGCAGATACGCAGATTAGCTTCTGATAGCGGGCAGAGATCTGCGGATCTGCGCGCCCATCAGCGTAAATCTGCGGGAATCTACGACAAGCGGACAAAGGATTGTCTAATGTTCAATAGATGATGAGATAACCAGAACGGCCATGAACTTCCAAAACCTCCTAACCTCCCAAGCCCGCTCCCGTAAACCCAACTCTTAAACTTTTAAACTTTTACCCCCTTTTCCCGTTACGTTTGCCTATGTCTTCAACTCAATTCCCCCTCATCATCGTTGGCGGCGGGCCGATCGGCATGGCTTGCGCCATTGCCGCAAAGAATGCCGGCATCAGTTACCTCGTTCTGGAAAAAGGCAGCCTGGTCAATTCGATCTATCATTACCCGGTGAATATGACATTCTTTTCCACGTCCGAGCGGCTGGAGATCGGGAATGTGCCATTCGTGAGTAATAATGCCAAGCCGACAAGATTGGAGGCGCTGGAATACTATCGCCGGGTGGCAGGGTCTTTCCAGTTGAATATTCATTTGTTTGAAGAAGTGAAGTCAGTTGAACGGATGGGCCATTCATTCCAGGTGATCAGCAGTAAGGATTCTTATACGGCTGACCATATCATTATTGCCACCGGTTTTTATGATATCCCGTATTTGCTGAATGTTCCCGGTGAAGATCTTCCCAACGTGACGCACTATTACAAGGATCCTCATTTCTATGCTTTCCAGAAACTGATCGTGGTGGGTGCGCAGAACTCGGCGGTGGATGCGGCGTTGGAGACCTGGCGGAAAGGTGCGGATGTAACGATGGTTGTTCGTGGGGAAGAGATCGGCAAAAGAGTGAAATACTGGGTGCGGCCGGATATTATCAATCGCATTGAAGAAGGATCGATCAAAGCTTTTTATCAGTCATCTATTAAAGAGATCCGTGAACGGGAGGTCGATCTTTCCACACCGGATGGAGTGGTGACGGTTGAAAACGATTGGGTGATCGCGGCAACGGGTTATCAACCCAATCTTGATTTTCTTCACGGGATCGGGATTGATCTTTCAGCAGACGACGTGCGTTGCCCGGTGATCAATGAGGAGACGCATGAAACGAATATTCCGGGGATATATCTCGCGGGGGTTATCTGCGGAGGAATGAATACACATCGTTTGTTTATTGAGAATTCGAGAGAGCATGCGGGGAAGATTGTTGCAGCGATAAAGAAAAGGCTAGCGTAGAAGGAACGCGATGAACGCAGCGATACGCAGCGGACGCGGCGAAAACTTCCATAATAAAGTATGTATTTCGTTGCGCTCGCTGCGTATCGCCGCGTCCGCCGCGTTACTTTTTACGCATCTCAACTTTTGCAATACACTGCCGCAATAAACGCCTGCAATTTCACCCTATCAAGTTTTCCTTCCGTTCTTACTCCATTGCAAATATCCACTCCGTAAGGCTTCACCAGTTCAATCGCCTGCTGAACATTATCCGCATTCAATCCTCCCGCCAGAAACACAGGCTTAGACACACGGCTGACCAGCTCGCGGCTGATCTCCCAGTTATGCGTATTCCCCGTTCCGCCCAATGTTTTCACCGCAGCTTTAGGGTTACCGCTATCCAGCAGGATATAATCCACCTGGTCCTGTATCCCGATCGCCTGTTCAATACTCTCCTCCCCTGTCACGTGGATCACCTGCACGATGCTGACAGACGGCATTGCTTCCCTGATCTGATCATAAGTTCCTGCTGTAAGTTCATCAACGATCTGAACCGTGTTGGCACCGGTGCGTTGGATATGTGCAATGATCTCCGCCGCTGATTGTTCACTCGTGAGAAGAAAAGACGTGATCTCTTTGGGAATATGCGGCGTGATTGCAGCAATGGATTCATCAGATATCGCCCCCGGGCCGCTGGGCATGCGGGCAACAAGTCCGACAGCGTTTGCCCCGGCATTGATGGCCATCATTGCTTCTTCGATGGAAGCGATGCAGCATATTTTTATTTTAACGGGCATAGGCAATTTGATTGAAGGCAAAGTTTAGAATAAACTTCGGAAAATAATCAGCCGATTGGATGAATAGTAGTGATATGCTGATGAACCGTAACGGCAAATCATATCACACCGGAAGGGCACTCTCTTCCCCTCCTTCACATTTTCTTAATATCAAATTCCGCAACACCAAATCCCCAGCGTATAAATTTGTCGGTGGTATGCAACTTCCCGAGAATATACAACTGATTGAAGCGCTAAGGAACAGTGATCAAAAGATCTTCCAGGATCTTTACGATCACTATAGCGAAGCTATTTTCAATAATATCTACAAGTTGATTCCCCAACGGGATGATGCACATGATATTTTGCAAAGTGTTTTTCTGCAGTTATGGGAAAGCCGGCTCAAACTTAAAGAAGAACAATCGGTAGCGGGATGGCTCTTCACCACCAGTTTCTACCTGTCAATGACCCACCTGCGATCAGTAGCGCGAAGCCGCCTGAAAGTGCTGGAAGATGATCTTGAAGTTGCAGACAATACCGATAATGATAGTACCGGTGAATTGTATACGCAAAAAATGGCCCTGCTGAATAAGGCGATCAACGAACTTCCCTCACGTAAAAAAATGGCCTTCGAACTCTGCAAAATTGAAGGTAAGACCTACAAGGAAGCTGCTTCTATCCTCGGGATCGCCGAAGACACCGTAAAGGAATATGTAAAATCAGCCACCAGCACTGTGAAAAGATATGTGATGCAAACAGATCTTTCCATGTACATGTTGCTGCTCGTTTTTCTTTCCTGATCATGGGTTAATGATTTGGTAACATTCGCGGCACCCCCTTTTTTTCTCCTTTTACATTTTACTATAGAACATGCAGAATTTACAATTACTCATACAGAAATGCTGGAGCGGCACCGCTTCTTCTTCCGAGCTCAATGAACTATTGCAGCAACTCGACAAAGAAGAGAGCAAACTGTTCGATACGTGGATGCAGGAAATGCCAGGCAACACTGACGCAGGAAAATCCATTCCTGTGTTTGATAAAGCCGGTGTCCGGGAACTGCTGCTATCAAAGATCTCTGTGAGTAATGAAACGCCTGTGGTTGCTATGAAACAACCCGCTTCAAGGGTGTTGAAAATGTTCCGGATCAGCGCGGCTGCCGCCGTTTGCCTGCTGATCGTTTTGTCTTATCAATTCCTTTTCCGGGGAACGAAAGACAATACCAGCGAATTTGCCGATGCGCCATCTGTGGAAAATATTATCCTGTCCGGAGATACAAAACGTGAAGTATTACTGAAAGACGGCAGCACCGTTCTGCTTTATGAGCGAAGCTCCCTCCGCTTTGATACCGGCTACAATAGTAAGGAAAGAAAGCTGACCCTGAAAGGAAAGGCACGGTTCACGGTGAGCAAGGATAAGACCAGACCCTTTATCGTATTCAGCGGCCCATTATCAACCACCGCACTGGGAACGATATTCGAAGTGACAGAGGATGACGACAGCACAATTGTTTGCCTGATGGAAGGATCCGTAAAAGTGCAGAATTACAAAGTCTCTCCTTTTAATACCGTCTATCTTGTTCCGGGACAGAAAGCCGTGAACAAAATGAATGCAGGGCTGGCCATACAAACGGCGACTAACACAGTATCGCCGCCCGATGCAGCAACGGTGAAGAAAGATAAAACAATGCCGGCGAAAACGCAGTTAACGTTCAGGCAGACGCCTCTCGAAAATGTATTCAGGCAACTGGAAAAAATGTATGCCATCCGAATTAAATATAACAAAGCGGATATATCCGGAAAGATGTTCACCGGAACCTTTGATCAACATGAATCCTGTGCAGCTGTTCTGCAGGTGATCGGAAACCTGAACAACCTGGAGATCATCTCAGGCAACCAAGAGTTTATCATTAAAAAATAATTGAGCAAAAACCAGATTGACAGTACACACCCGGGCGTGTGCAGGCAATCTATTGCCCAAAACTAAAAGCATGAAACAAACAACACTTCAGAAGACGGCAGTCTTATGGCTGCTGCTGCTATCTTCCTTCTTCAGCGGCATCGCGCAGGGACAGGAAGCAAATATCAAAGGCATGATCGTGGATGAATCCAATCAGCCTGTGAATGGCGCAAGCGTACAGGTAAAGCCACATGACAAAAATGATAAAACCCAGTATGCCACCAGCAATGACAAAGGAGAATTCCTGATCTATTCATTAAGGACTGGAGCAAAGTACGATCTTCTCTTTTCGCACGTGAACTACCTTCCAAATACTATCGCCGGCATAGAGATCAAAAAAGGCGAGAACAATTCTCTGCTGGTGAAACTCAAAGCATCGAACCAGGATCTGGAAGAAGTGGTGGTCACCTCGCTCGGTATTACCAAAGAAAAAAAGAAACTGGGATATGCCGTGCAGGAAGTAAAAGGGCAGGATATCAATACCGTCAAAGGCGGTAACGTTCTCAGCAGCTTGCAGGGACGTGTGGCTGGTCTGAATATGACTACCGTCTCCGGCGGTCTTGCCGGTTCAAACAGGATCGTGCTGCGGGGCGAATCATCCCTCAATATCAACAAGAATATTGCGATGGTGGTAGTGGATGGTGTGCCGATCAATAACAACCTCGGCACCGGTAACTCAAGCGACCTGTCGATCGACTATGGCAGCGGCGGCGCAGAGATCAACGCGGATGATATAGAATCTGTCAGTATCATGAAAGGGCCGAATGCGGCGGCTTTGTACGGCTCAAGAGCGGCCAGCGGTGTGATCATCATCAAGACAAAAAAAGCGGCAGCAAATAACCGTTTGGGCATTTCTGTAAACAGCAATACAGCATTCGATCGCGTGTTGAAAACTCCGGAGTTTCAAAACGAATATGGTGGCGGAACAGGTGTTGGCCTCAAATATTATTCTTACGGCGACGGGCCGGACGGGCCTAACACGTCCAACTCAGGCCATAACTGGGGTGCCAGATTCCAGGGACAGAAATTCATCCAGTTCGGCTCTCCGCTTGATGAGACAGGGAAACGCATCCCGATCGACTGGAAAGCATATCCCGATAACGTGAAAGATTTTTACATTACCGGTCGCACACTCATGAATGGCGTTGCCGTACAGAAGTCTGGCGATATCGGCAACTTCAGAATTTCTTATAACAATTATAATCAAACAGGCATTATGCCTAACACGGAGCTGAAC
>JBEVKW010000331.1:0-11279 GCA_040509495.1 Chitinophagaceae bacterium
CATCGGCCGCTACAATGGCGAAATGATGGACTGGCTGGCAGAAAACGGCTACGAATGTACCGTTGTTACCACCTATCCATATTATCCGCAGTGGAAGATCACCGACGAATACAGAAAAAAAAGCCGCTGGTATACCCGCGAAAAAAAAGGAACCATCAACGTTCATCGATGCCCGCACTATGTACCCGGGAAACCGGGAGGCATCAAACGTATGATGCTTGACCTTACTTTCACCATCTCCGGATTTTTTAAAGTGCTGCAGATCGCCTGTGGTCCCAAACGCGATATTGTAATGGTCGTTACTCCGCCCTTTGTACCCGGTTTTCTCGCGGTAATGTATAAATGGCTGCGTGGCGCTAAAATGGTTTATCATGTACAGGATCTGCAAATTGAAGCCGCACGTGATCTGCAAATGGTTCGCTCGAAAACCATGATCAAAATGATGTTCCGAATAGAAAGGTTCTTCCTGAAACGGGCAGACTATCTAAGCAGCATTTCAACAGGCATGGTGAAGAAAATGAAAGAGAAAACAGGACGGCATACCCTCCTGTTTCCTAACTGGTCGGATACAACAAAATTTCATCCGGTCAATCGGCAGGGACTAAAAAAGGTCTTTGGTTTCGATGAGACAGATCAGGTGGTTTTATATTCAGGTGCGATTGGTGAAAAGCAGGGATTGGATATTATTCTTCATGTTGCCGGACGATTGAAAAATATATCATCACTGAAATTCGTTATCTGCGGAACCGGCCCCTACAAAGCGAACCTCGAGCAGTTAGCCGCAGATATGAAGCTGGATAATATCCGGTTCATGCCTTTGCAGCCTACTGAATTGTTGAATGGATTCCTCAATATGGCGGACATCCACCTTGTTGTGCAGAAAGCAGATGCCAGCGACCTGGTAATGCCTTCCAAACTCACCAACATTCTTGCTGTAGGAGGACTCGCGATCGTTACGGCCAATCCCGGAAACAGTTTATATGACGAGGTGAACACACACCAAATCGGACTTTTATCGGATGCTGAAAACCAGGAAATGCTTGCCGAAACGATCGTGAAAGGACTTAATGAGGATGTGTCGGCTTACAAAGCACATGCCCGGGAATATGCAGAAAATTATCTGTCACTCCCAAAAGTGATGCAGCGTTATGTAAATGAGATCGGATTGACCAATATGCCGCTGGATGTAGTAAGGTGACCAGCTAAAATCCGGGGAATTCCACAGAAAAGACAAGTGATACTTTCAAAATAAGTAAAAGAAGCTTTAGCGTTTGGACGGCTTCAAGTAAATTTGCAAAAAACCAAGAATAAACCTATGGGAAAAAAAGCCATAATTACCGGGGTTACCGGCCAGGACGGAGCTTATCTTTCAGAACTGCTATTGGAAAAAGGATACGAAGTACATGGTATCAAAAGACGCTCTTCTCTATTCAACACAGACAGGATCGATCACCTGTACCAGGATCCTCACGAAAAGAACCTCAATTTTAAACTGCATTATGGCGATCTGACGGACAGTACAAACCTGATCCGTATCATCCAGGACGTTCAGCCTGATGAAATTTACAACCTCGGTGCCATGAGCCACGTAAAAGTGAGCTTTGACGCACCTGAATATACCGCTAACGCCGACGCGATCGGAACACTCCGGGTACTTGAAGCTGTTCGTTTGCTGGGGCTTGCCGAAAAAACCAGGATCTACCAGGCATCTACTTCAGAACTATACGGACTGGTGCAGGAAGTTCCTCAGAAAGAAACAACTCCTTTTTATCCACGCAGCCCGTATGGGGTGGCAAAGCTTTACGCCTACTGGATCACGGTCAACTACCGCGAAGCATACAATATGTTCGCTTGTAACGGGATCCTGTTCAACCATGAAAGTCCGTTGCGCGGAGAAACCTTCGTTACCCGTAAGATCACACGTGCTGTAGCGCAGATCTCTCTTGGTATGCAGGATAAACTTTATATGGGTAACATCGATGCGCGCCGCGATTGGGGCCATGCAAAAGATTACGTGGAAGCGCAATGGAGGATCCTTCAGCAGGACGAGCCTGAAGATTTTGTGATCGCAACAGGTGTTACAACCACCGTTCGCGACTTTATCAAAATGTCTTTTGCAGAAGTAGGCGCCGAACTCGAATTCAAAGGAAGCGGTGTGGATGAAAAAGGATATATCAAATCATCCAACGATCCCGTTAACCTGCCTGCAGGTAAAGAAGTGGTTGCCATCGATCCAGCGTATTTCCGCCCAACAGAAGTGGAACTGCTGATCGGCGATCCTACCAAAGCAAAAACAAAGCTTGGCTGGGAACCACAATATGACCTCGCTGCACTTGTTAAAGAAATGATGGCTGCTGATGTGGAACTGTTCAGGAAAAATAAGCTGTTGAAAGATGCGGGGTATGAGATATTGAAACAGCACGAATAGGGATAAGTAAACAGTCAAAAGTAAAAATTAAAAAGTAGGAAGGACGCTGTCAATGATCCGGAAATTTTTTGCTTTTGACATTTACACTTTCACGAATTTCTATCTTACAGGATGCTGACTAAATCGGTTAGAAATGGTCGGTTTCTTAAGGCGGGAGATTTTTACTTTTGAATTTTTACTTTTGAATTTATTTACAGCTAATGGAAAAGCAGAAAAAAATATACGTCGCAGGGCATAGGGGAATGGTGGGTAGTGCGATTGTTCGTAAACTGAAGCGCGAGGGGTTTGAAAATATCCTGGTCAGTACTTCAAGTGAGGTGGATCTGCGGAACCAGCAACAGACGGCTGATTTTTTTGCTAAAGAGAAGCCTGACTATGTGTTTCTCGCGGCAGCGAAAGTTGGCGGCATTGTTGCCAATAATACTTATCGTGCGGAGTTTCTTTACGATAACCTGATGATACAGTCGAACGTGATCCACCAGGCCTATGTGAATGGAGCGACCAAACTGATGTTCCTTGGGTCTTCCTGTATCTATCCAAAGCTGGCTCCTCAGCCTTTGAAGGAAGATTACCTGCTGACAGGGCCGCTGGAAGAAACGAATGAACCTTATGCGATAGCAAAGATCACGGGCATCAAAATGTGTGATGCATACCGCGCACAATATGGCTGTAATTTCATTTCAGTGATGCCAACGAATCTTTACGGTCCGAATGATAACTATGATCTGCAGAAATCCCACGTGTTGCCCGCATTGCTGAGAAAGTTTCATGAAGCGAAACTGAAAGGGGAGCCTACTGTAACTGTCTGGGGAAGCGGAACACCGTTGCGCGAATTCCTTCATGCGGATGATCTGGCCGAAGCCTGCTTTTACCTGATGCAGCATTATAACGAGCCGGGCCTGGTGAACATTGGCGTCGGCGAGGATATCAGCATAAAAGATCTTGCCAACCTGGTGAAAAAGATCACCGGTTACCCGGGCGAAATCGTGTGGGATACATCAAAACCCGATGGAACTCCACGCAAGCTGATGGATGTGACAAAACTGCATAGTTTTGGGTGGAAAGCGAAGATCGGCCTTGAAGAAGGGATCTCAGGGGTGTATGAAGACAAGTTTGCTGAAAAAGTAAACTAAATTAATATAGTACGAATAAATGCCGGAAGCCCGTAAAGGTTTCCGGCATTATAATTTTATCAGGTGAAAAAGGTTTTTTGGAAAGTGATCGTGTTGGCATCGCTGCTGATGCTGCTGATACCAGACTTTCATCCCGAACGTTTTTACAGCAATGGGTATCATGAATGGCTGGACATACTTCAGCACAGTGGATATTTTTTTGCATTCACGATAGGTGTACTTTGGGTGTTTCCTGCCTGCCGTCGTTTCTTTCCATTCTATTTTCTTATTATAGGTGTTTCGGTCATATTGGAGATCGCACAACAGTGGATCCCCAAGCGAAGCTTTGCATTGATGGACATGGGGAGCAATATTCTCGGAATTACGCTGGCCTATCTCTGTTGGTGGGCGATAAGCAGGCTCCGGGCTCGTTCCCGGCAAAAAGATGATCAGTCTGATCAGCTTTGATCAGCTGATCGCAATCCCGCTCAAGTTTTTACGTTGTAGTGTATATTTGCAACCTGAACCAACCCTGACCATTTCCTATGCGGAACCGATACCTGTACTTCTTGCGGATCGTGCTGATATTAGCAGACCTATTAATGGTCAACGGGTGTTATTGGGCAACTTACTTCCTGATCAATAGCATCTGGGATAAACTGGAACTCGAAACCTATCTTGATTTTGTTTCCCCTTATAACCTGATCTGGCTTGTTACCGTTATTATTTTCCGGTTATATAATGATGAAACGGTCAGAAAGATAGAACGGCTGATGAGGGCTACCTGGAAATCTGTTGTGGCACTGATAGTCTTATTTTCCCTTTACCTGTTTGCTACCAAGGACTACGCTCTTTCCCGTCAGTTCCTTATCTTCCTTTTCTCTTTTCTTTCCGTGGCGTTTTTTGTAAGCAGGTTCCTTATCACCATCCTTGAAAGCTCCAAAACAAGGCAACGTTCAAGATATCGTGTAAAAGTAGCGGTACTGGGGTTCAATGATACGGGAATCAAGCTTGCAGAATACTTCGGTCTTCATGCGAATGAATTCAGGTTCGAAGGTATTCTTGATGAAGGAGATAAAACCACCTTCGTTAATAAGAATATCGTTCAGCTGCATGATGTGATCCGCCGCGGGATCCGCCAGGCTTCCCTGCGAAGCATAGACGAGGTATATGCCTCCGTTCCTCCTGCATATCTTGTTACGGCACATACGCTGGTTGAAGAAGCCGAAAAACAATGCGTAAAGCTGAAGATCGTTCCTGATCTGAACAGTATTATCGCTGCGCATTTCCAGATCAGCTATATGAATGATTTTCCTGTTCTTTCATTGCGTCCCGAGCCATTGGAAAATTTGCATAACCGGTTCAAGAAAAGAATATTCGATGTGGTGTTTAGCCTGATGGTGATTGTTTTCTTATTAAGCTGGCTTTACCCGATCATCGCATTGCTGATCAAGATCCAAAGCCCGGGTCCTGTATTGTTCAAACAGAAAAGAAGCGGCCGTAACAACAAGCCATTCATGTGTTATAAGTTCAGAAGCATGCGTGTTAACAAGGAAAGTGAAAAAACGCAAGCCACAAAGAACGACAGCAGGATCACGAAGATCGGCAGCTTCCTGCGCAAAAGCAGTCTTGACGAATTACCACAATTCTTTAATGTGTTGAAAGGAGAGATGAGCGTAGTGGGCCCACGTCCGCATATGCTTTCACACACCGAGCAATACAGATCGATCATTGATCAGTTCATGGTTCGGCACTTCCTGAAACCTGGTATTACCGGATGGGCACAGGTATCCGGCTTTCGCGGGGAAACAAAGGAAGTAGGGCAAATGGAAAAGCGTATTGAAAAAGATATCTGGTATCTTGAACACTGGAGCCTTATGCTTGACCTGCGGATTATTTACCTCACAGTGTATCAGGTTGTCCGCGGTGATGAAAAAGCATATTAACATTTCTGTTCTTTTTGAATCTGGGCTGCCAGGATCATAATTTTTCCAGCACTCTTTCTAATTTTATTTTAATACACGGGGTTTAAGATCTAAGCTAATACTTAAGTTCTTAAACCTCTTTTTATTTAGTCGTGTTTCTACGATTCAGACATGCTATTCTACGTGCATTGTTACGATAAGGATTTTTTTGATATGAACTTATATAGGGATACTGGCAGGATACTTGTAGAAAGGTTAAGCGCATCAACGTCAAAGAAATGTTTTTGAAAGGATCTTTATTCAAAGAAATTTTTTAAGAGGAAACCATTACGAGTATAAACGCGCGCTGAAAAAAAGTAGAATTGCGACCAACAAATACGCGATTCTTACTCATGTTTACATGATTTTCATAGTGCAATGCTTTACATTTTATGGTTTTTTGTCTTTCTTTGTGACATGAGCTATCAATCACGATCCTGTTATGCTGATTGAATTACAAAAGCTCAAATTCAGGCTTTAGTCTGAATTAATTTCCGATGTGCTTGCCGTATAAAAAGCGAATCGAAATCTGTAACGTCTGAAAGAAAACTGATGATTATCTATTTCTTGCTAGGCACTATTGTAGGCGGTTCATTGGTTATTATAAGTGTTTGGGACAAACTTGTCCTGTATCGCAAAGAAGTAACCAATTCCCGTGAAAGCATTAATCGCCTTGAAAAACTAAACCATCGCCTTCGTTTTGAGGAGTTCCTCAAAGCTGATAAGGCAAGAGAAGGAGAAGAAGACCATTACCTTGAAGAACTCGGTGAAACAGCTGCCTGATCCCCGGATCACCGCATCACGATCCCGACCTCCAACGTGTCGTCTATCCTATCCGAAATGAACCACCAGGGTATTTTGCCGTAAGGCTTTTGTACCCCCGGACTTTTAATCAATCCGGAAATGGTGAATTAAATCCTCTATCTTATGATTCCCTGCTCAGTCTGAGGGAATCTTTTTTTTGCCCCTGCATCATCTTTCTCCTCCACTTCACCGGTCAATAAGTTTATCGTTATCTCCGCTTTATAAGTCTGATGGATCTGCCAGTTGTGTATCCGATCATTCAGGCAACGCCTATTATCCTGTCATTCAATAAGGCCGATACGATCGACAGGCTACCTACCACCCGTCCAAACTTTACATCCTCCCGGAATATCTTTACATTCGAATTATAAAAATCAACCATGGCAGCACCTGTTCCTGAGCAACACATCGTTCAGATCCTCTCTGCAGAGTATATAGGCCATAACGTACGTCGTTTCAAACTTAGCAAACCAGAAGGATACAGCTTCAAAGCCGGGCAGGCAACTGAAATAAGCATCAACCGGGATGGTTGGATAAATGAGCGGCGTCCTTTTACTTTCACCAGCCTCGAAGAATGGGATCACCTCGAGTTTACCATTAAGATCTATAATGATCATACCGGCGTAACAAACCAGCTCGGAGAAATTTTGCCCGGTGAGGAATTGATCCTGCATGATGTCTTCGGAACAATAACATATAGAGGACAGGGTGTATTTATTGCCGGAGGAGCAGGCCTCACGCCATTCATTGCCATTCTTCGCCGTTTGCAAAAGGATGAAGCGCTTGGCAACAACATGCTGCTTTTCTCCAATCGTACCGCACAGGATATTTTTCTGAAAAATGAACTGCAGGTAATGCTTGGCAAGAAGTTTATCAATACGCTTACGCAGGAAACCGATCCATTGTATGATCACGGGAAGATAGACGCGGAATACATCCAAAGCAAAGTGCAGGATCTTGATCAGTATTTCTATATCTGCGGACCAGATCCGATGATTGCCTCTCTGAGAGATATCCTCGCTTCCTTAGGAGTGAACAAAGATCAAATTGTATTTGAAGAGTTTTAAGAGGGCAGCTATCATTGCCTGCGGGTATGATGTTAGTGCCTGCATTCTGTTCGCTGCACGGTAAGATATTCACGCATCAACTTAAATTGACGGGATGCAGACGTGCTGACTATCCATCGCCAGGGAACCGGCAAAGGGAATGCGGAATCGCAGTCTTACCATGATCTCAGTTTGTCATTTACGCGAACAACATCCTCGTCATTGCAGAAGGTTTGGATAGACATAATGCCGTTCACCCTTTCATTAATTTCAGTCCGTGACTTGTTATGCCGGTGCGATGGAGGGAAAAAAGTCAAAAAAATAATAGTTTTCACTTAATTTATCGTTAAATGCAGTAAGTTCACTCATCAAAACTTGCTGCCACCTTTTCGCAACCTCTCGTGGGTGCTGATATCCTCCGGAAATTGCAAAAGCAGCGCGATGTTTTGTCTTTTAATCCACGCGAACTTTGCATGATGAAATTAAAGACCGGCTCAGGGTTTTTATTACTGTTTTTTTATTTGACGATTGCCTTCTCAACAACGGCACAGGTTGCTTCTCCCTATCAATCATCTTACAATTTTGTATATCGGAACTGGAATAACCAGAGCGGTCTTCCGCAGAACACGGTGTATGATGTAGCACGGGACAGTGCTGGTTATTTATGGGGCGCAACGGAAGAAGGGTTGTTCCGCTTTGATGGTGCCGAGTTTACCATCGTCAACGAAGCAAATACCCCAGCATTGTACTCCAGTACTTTTTATGATATTCTGCCCGCTGGCGGAGATCTCTGGGCTTCCAGCCGGAATGCTGTATTGCGGATCCGCCGTAAGGTGGAACAGGTGATCGATTTCCGGAAATATGTTCAGGGAGGATGGATCGAAGCTATTGAAAAGGATCAGGAAAACAGGCTTTGGGTGGGCACAAGTACGGGCGACCTGTTTTATGTGCTTCGTGATTCGGTGTATACCTGTCCCAAATGGAATGCGCGGGAAGCTGGTTCCATTGAAACGATCAGCAGTACAAAAAATGGTTTATTCGTCGGTACATCCGCCGGCTTATTCAAGCTGAACGGTCCGGCAGCTCAGCCGGTTGCGATCCCTCGTTTTAGCGGGCTGCAGGTTACCTCTTTTTGCAAGGATAACAATGATGAGATCTGGGTTGGTACCGCGAAAGGATTATTTCATATCGGAAAGGATACCGTTCAGTATAATGAATCGAATGGCCTGAAAGAAGGATTTGTGAATGCAGTGTACAGTGCACGTGACGGACGCCTCTGGATCGGGCTGCGCAGTGCAGGCTACCAGGTGCTTGATAACGGTAAACTCATTACACCGGCCCAGGAAAGAATGGCGCATGATGGCGTTCGGGCTATCCTGGCAATGGAAGAAAATCTCGTTTGGATGGGCACCAATTCCTCTGGCCTTATTCAGTTAAAGCCCACGCTTATCGAGAGTTCTCCTCCCGAAACAAATCTGGCAGGTAAGATCATTTTGCCTATCTATCAGCATCCGAATGGTGAGATCTGGGTCGGCACAGCCGGCCAGGGTGTAACACGTTCTTTCCAGGGGAAGACGGCAACATTCTCCCAGGGAAGCGGCGTGTCAAGCAACCTGGTACTCGCTCTCTATGGCAGAAACGATCACGTTTATGTTGGTACCTCGAACGGGCTTGACCGGTTCAACATCATCACCCAAAAGTTTGACCGCCACTACACTGATAAACATGGTTTGCTGAACAACAGTGTTTACAGCCTTTTCAGTGACAGCCGGAACCGGCTCTGGATCTCTACGCGTCTCGGAGGATTACACTGGATGGGAGAAGATGACGTGATCCATCCGTTCACAATACCTGTACTGCAGGGAAGGCCAAACCTGCTTTGTGCATTTGAAGATCGTCATCGCAATCTCTGGTTTGGAACCCGGGGCGGAGGTGCATTACGGGTGAACTACGATAACAATTCTGTAGAACAGTTTCATTTGAAACAACAGTTCCCCGCAGATATCGTATATGCTTTTTTTGAAGACAAGGAAGGCGATATCTGGATGGCAACTGAAAAAGGATTGGTGCTCCATAGTAACGGGAAGTTCAGAATATTTGATAAAACTGTGGGCCTTTTCTTTAATGAAGTGTATCGCATACTGGAAGATTCAAAAGGCTTCGTTTGGATGAGCGGAAATCTTGGTCTGCAAAGGATCGCTTTAAGCGAATTGCTGGCCGTGAAGCATTCTTCTTCCAGTCGTGTCCGTCTTGGTGTAAGGCTTTTTAATTCGATGGACGGAATGCCCAATTCGGAAACCAATGGCGGCTTCTTCCCTGCAGGTTGGGCTATGCAGGATGGGAGCTTATGGTTTCCTACTG
Source organism: Chitinophagaceae bacterium (assembly GCA_040509495.1). Taxonomy (GTDB): domain Bacteria; phylum Bacteroidota; class Bacteroidia; order Chitinophagales; family Chitinophagaceae; genus Terrimonas_A. The sequence continues at coordinate 9,716 of JBEVKW010000331.1, forward strand.
CGCAGGGAATCGCTATCGCCGATCATGGATTGATCGGAGCAGAATCAAATGCACTGAATATTCAGGTACAGTCCCTACGGTTTGGTAACACGGAATTCCTGCCGACTGAGTCAATAGAAGTTCCTCCCGGCGTTTATAATTTTGAGATCAGGTATACTAATATCGATTTTGCCAAGGCGTCCGATATACAATTTCATTTCCGCCTGAAAGGACTGGACGATCAATGGACGCAGGCCGGCAACCGGAGGATTGCTTATTTCTCCGCACTCGCGCCGGGCGACTATACATTTGAAGTAAAAGCCGAACGATATGGCTACTGGTCACAGGAAGCCGTACTTCATTTCAAAGTGCTGCCGCATTTTTATCAGGCAACCTGGTTCAAAGTACTGGTCGTGGTCATTTGTATGGCCGCAGTTGCATTAGTAGTCATATGGCTTAAACGATCTGCGAGAAGAAACATACGCGAGCAACAGAAGATCATTAAAGCACAGATCAACGGGCAGGAAAAAGAACGTCAGCTCATCAGTACGGAACTGCATGACAGCATCAATCAGCAGCTCACCACAGCGAAGATCTATCTGGACTTTGCAAAAAGCAACGACAAGATGCAAACGGAACTTATTGCGAAAAGCGAAACAATGGTGAACGATGTGATCAATGATATTCGCTCGCTTTGTCATTCACTGACTCCTCCCGGACTGAAAGATATCGGTCTGAAAGAAGCACTTGAAGATCTGCTGAACCCTTATCTCTCTGTCGGAAAGCTGCAAACACATTTACGCTATGACCTTGATCCGGACGAGCTCCAGGAAGATCTTGAATTCAATCTTTTCCGCATCACCCAGGAACAGTTGAATAATATCACCCGGCATGCAGACGCGACCGAGGTGTGGTTTGATTTTGCCTCAGATTCAACCGGCATACACGCTTCTATAAGGGACAATGGCAAAGGCTTCGACTTAAAAAAAGTGCAACGTGGCCTCGGATTCAATAATATCAGAAACCGCCTCGCGATCTACGGCGGTAAAATGGACATCCGGACTGCACCGGGAAAAGGATGTACACTCCAGCTTTTTATTCCGCATTCTAGTGAGCGGGAATCTGAGTAGCAGTCTGATTACATTTTTTGCCGGCGGGCAAGGCGCTTTTTTTTCGAGGGGTTGCCCTCGGAGACTCCGTTTACTTTTTTTGCCTTGATGCAAAAAAAGTAACAAAAAAAGATCAAGGCTACGCGCTAATGGCTAAAAATGGGAGGGTGTCACCTGCACAAAAAAAAACTCGCCAGCGGAGTGTTGAAGGTCGACTGGCGTGCTGGCTCAAACAGTTTTTTTGTGCCTTCGGCACACCTGCGGTGTGTCTCAGACGGTGCCAGCCTCCCATTTTCTTCACGCCATTTGCGCTATGCCGGGGGCCTCTGAAAGCGGGTAGTGAACTCGTCCTACCATTCGTAGCCTTACTAACACCGCAGGAGTAATCTCTTCTATCAGCAATTTTAGTAAATAAAGTATCGCAGCTTCCAATACCATTTTGATGTGCAACTTAAACGAATCATCCTTGCAAACGA
>JBEVKW010000332.1:0-3651 GCA_040509495.1 Chitinophagaceae bacterium
CGAATTGTCTCGGCAACGTCTATTTCAATAGTAATGCAACTGAGAGGAACCTAAAGTATCCCTCAGCCATTTTTTACTTTTGAATTTTTACTTTTTACTTCGCAGACAATCCTTTCATCATTAACCTCTACCCATGCCGCATTACCATAAACTGGGCAATATCCCCCATAAACGTCATACCCAATTCCGCAAACCGGATGGTGGGCTATATTCAGAACAATTATTCTCAACCGAAGGCTTCAGTAATGACTCTTCCTTATTGTATCATATTCATCCGCCTACGCAGATCATTAAGACTGAACCTCAGCAGAATGTTGCGCCCGAGGTAGCAGAAGAGAAAATGCTGAAGCACCGTAGCTTTGAAGGATTTAAAGTAAAGCCTGCCAAAGACTTCCTGCAAAGCAGGGTTCCTGTACTGGTGAATAATGATTGCCATATCGTGCTTGCAGCGCCACAGGAAAGCATGACGGATTACTTCTATAAGAATACAGATGCTGATGAAATGATCTTTGTACACGAAGGCAAAGGCATACTGAAAACACAATATGGCGATCTTCCGTTCGATTATGGAGATTACCTCGTGATCCCGAGAGGAACGATCTATCAGATACATTTTGAAACAACGGATAATCGCTTGTTTATCGTTGAGTCATTCAGCCCGATCCGTTACCCGAAAAGATATCTCAGCAAATACGGCCAATTGCTCGAGCATTCTCCGTATTGCGAACGCGATATCAGGGCTCCGCGGGATATCCGTCCAATTGATGAAAAAGGTGATTTCCTGATCAAAGCAAAGAAGAAAGGTGTGATGTATGGCCTGCATTATGGCACCCATCCGTTTGACGTGGTAGGGTGGGACGGATGCTGTTATCCGTTTGCATTTTCGATCCATGATTTCGAACCGATCACGGGTCGCGTGCATCAGCCCCCTCCGGTGCATCAGACATTTGAGGCACATAATTTCGTGGTGTGTTCTTTTTGTCCGCGGTTGTACGATTATCATCCCCAGGCAATACCTGCCCCGTATAATCATAGCAATATCGATAGTGACGAGGTCTTGTACTATGTGGATGGCGATTTCATGAGCCGCAAGCATGTAACGCGCGGGATGATCACGCTTCACCCGGCAGGTATTCCGCATGGCCCGCATCCGGGTGCTGTGGAAAAAAGTATTGGCGCGAAGGAGACAAAGGAGCTGGCCGTAATGGTGGATACCTTTCATCCGCTGATGCTGACGAAGCAGGCGCTCGAGATCGAGAATGATGGATATGTGATGAGCTGGGCGGAATAACGTGATAGGAACGCAGCGGACGCCACGATACGCGGCGGACGCGGCGCAAACAGCCAGAGAATTACCGGAAGCGGTCGTAGTTGCTCTTACGCTGATGTGGATGTCGTAGGAGTATCGCAAAGAGTTCAAAGGGCTGCATAACATGCAAAGGAATCTGTCGGATAGGTATATCCTTTGCGCCCTTTGTGATCCCTGGAGCATTTTCCGATACTTCTATACCAACCAGCCTTATTATGTCTGATGATCCCGTAAAGGTCGTCGCTTTTGGCCCAACAGACAGGCATTTACGACTGCATCCTGGTATCCGATGGGTAAGACGATTGCCCGTTTTGAACGCTTCCAGACGCTTACCAAACGCTTCCCGCATACTATCTGAACGAATAAAGGATACTTCACCAACGCTTACATGACGCTTACCAGACGCTTATTTACGCTGAAAGGAACGCTTAAATGACGAATAGTAGAGCTCCCTGAACGAAAAGAGTTTGTAAGAAAGCTGAAGGATGGCCCAGGACTGTAGAGTGAACTGCAACCGGGAGCCAGACCTGTGCTAAAGCCCCATCACGCCAGCCAACCCGCCGGTTTCACCGGGGCGAAGGATTGGCACGTTTATAGCCTTTTTTCATTATATTCATATCAACTAAAATGATTTTGCCATGCTCAAATTAAATGACCTGCAACCCGGAGATATGATCTCCATCAATGACGAAGGAATTGTAAGAGAGGGAATGGTAGTGAAGATCAGCCGCGACGACCACCAGGCGCTTGTAAATAACGGTATCCAGGAATTCTGGTACAGTCCGCAGGAAATGTATGCTATTCCGCTTGATGAGGCACAGCTTACCCGGTTGGGGTTTACCCGTGAAGTATCAGACAATGGCATGAAGTACAAAAAAGATTCTTTCCGCCTGGTGACACCGAAGGCGGGTGATTTTTCTAATATAGACATGTGGTGGCGCGAAGACCGGAGGCATTTCAGCTTTCCGCTGGGTGTGCATGAGTTGCAGAACCTGCATTTATCGATGACGAAGATCCCGCTGGGCATGGCGTAAAAGAGACGACGGCCGATGACCGATGGCGGATGGCCAGGTTACGGTCCCAAGGCTGAATAATCTTTACCTGTTTCAGTTTCTAAACTGGCAGACCTGAATTCTCCAATCAGAACTCGGGTTTGCCTTTTTTTGTTTATTTATCAATTGATTTTTAAAACGTTAAACGTTTTCACCTCGGCCAGCGGCCATCAGTCATCTTCCATCATTCCTTGATGATACGTTTGATTTTAAGGCCGAAAACCCCTAACTTCGCACGTTCCGGGGAAAAATAGGAGAGGATTTTTCTTTTTTACAGTATATACTCCTATCTTTGCACCCCTAAAAATAGTATGTCGAAACAACCCCTTATCAAACAAGATGGTATCATTCTGGAAGCGCTGTCAAACGCTATGTTCAGAGTGAAGCTGGAAAATGGTCACGAAATACTGGCAACCATCTCGGGAAAGATGCGGATGCACTACATCCGGATTCTTCCTGGCGATAAAGTGGGAGTGGAGTTGTCGCCTTACGATTTGACAAGAGGCAGGATCAATTTCAGGTACAAATAAACTGATTCATGAGAGGAGCGATCGGGCGAATCTCAGAACATTTAGAAATAAAAAAAGTGATTCGTCATGAAAGTTAGAGCATCCATCAAAAAAAGAAGTGCAGATTGCAAGATCGTACGTCGTAAAGGCAAGCTGTATGTGATCAACAAAAAGAACCCTCGCTTCAAGCAGCGTCAGGGATAATATTTGAAACGGAGAGATTCAGTTTCAAGGTTTAATGTTAATAACAAACAATAAATAGCAGAGAAATATGGCACGTATTGCCGGTGTTGACTTACCAAAAAACAAAAGAGGCGAAATAGGGCTGACCTATATCTATGGTATCGGACCTTCTACCGCCCAGTACATTCTTGACAAGAACAATATTGATCGCAGCAAGAAAGTACATGAGTGGAATGACGAAGATCTGAATGCTATCCGTACTACCATTACGGATGAGTTGAAGGTTGAAGGTCAGTTGCGTTCCGAAGTGCAAATGAGCATCAAGCGTTTGCTTGATATCGCTTGCTACCGTGGCCTCCGTCACAGGAAAGGTCTCCCGGTTCGTGGTCAGCGTACTAAAACCAATAGCCGTACACGTAAAGGAAAACGTAAAACGGTTGCTGGTAAGAAGAAAGCGACTAAGAAATAATGATAAGTCAAAATTCAAAAGTAAAAATTCAAAAGAGTGTACTCTTGGTGGATTTTTACTTTTGAATTTTGCTGTTCATAAGACTTGCACAGACCTGAATCAATTTCGGATAGCTTCGTAAGTCGGCAG
>JBEVKW010000333.1:0-59082 GCA_040509495.1 Chitinophagaceae bacterium
AGGTAGACCTGACAAATCCGCCAGATAAAGCAGCTATGGAAAAACTAGTGAGTGATTATGTACAAAAGCATCTATCTGTAAAAACAGACGGGAAACCTGTAAATTTTACAGCACTTGGTTTTGAAAAGGACCAGGATGTGGTGTATGGCTATTTCCTGGTAGAGAACATCGCTTCGGTCAAAACGATCGGTATCACCAACACGCTTATGTATGATCTGTTCGAAGATCAGATCAGTCTGATGCACATCACTGTTGGCGGAAAGCGTAAAAGCGGCAAACTGGATTACCCGGCGAAAGAGACCTCATTTACATTTTAAGCACTGCGTGGCGTATTAAGGAACCCGGCGGGAGCTTCGATACTTACCATGCCATGCAGTCGAAATGATATTTACCGATGGAAGTATGGTTTCTGTTGCTTTCTTTTATCCCCGTTCTTCTTCCATTTCTTCTCTCAGCGTGTCACTCAGCTTTACGAGTACTTTATCGATCCGGTGACCATCCATATCAATGATCTCCAGCGTAAAGCCTTTCCATTCGAGTTTATCGCCGGTATGGGGAATGCGCTCCAGTTCATGCAATACAAATCCGGCGAGCGTATCAAATTCCTGTTCGCCTTCATTCATCCATTCAGCTTTTTCGAAGCGGGTAAGAAAATCGTAGAAGGGGATCTGCGCATCCACGAGGTATGTGCCGTCTTCGCGTTCGATGATCTCGTAGTCGGGAACATCCGGTTGCGGCATGTCTCCGATGATCGCTTCCAGGATATCATTCAGCGTGATCATTCCCAGTATTGTTCCGTATTCATCCACAATAAAGCAGGAATGAAGCTTTGATTGTTTGAACTTCTCCATCACCTGGAAAGCGGTATTGTTTTCGGGTACGAAGAGAGCGGGTTGCATCAGTTCTTTGAAAGGCCGGTTGTCGGGACTAACATAAAGATCTTTGATGGATACAACGCCTTTGATATTATCGATCTCTCCATCACAGATCGGGTAGATGGAATGCGGTTCGCTGGTGATCTTTTCTTTGATCATTTCTTCAGTGTCATCGAGGTTGAACCATATGATATCGCTGCGGTGTGTCATCAGCGATGTGATGTTACGGTCGCTGAGATGAAATACCCGTTCGATGATCTCCTGTTCTGTTTCTTCGATGGTTCCCTGTTCGGTTCCTTCGCTGATAATAGCCTTGATCTCTTCTTCCGTCAATGAATTATCGGCAGGTTTCAGGCTGAAAATGCTGATGATAAGGTTGCTCGACTTACTGAGCAGCCAGATGAACGGATGGGTGATCAGGCTGAGCACCCGCATTGGTTTGGCTACTGCTTTTGCGATGCCTTCGGGTTTGGTCAGGCCGATGCGTTTAGGCACCAGTTCTCCGAAGATGATCGAGAAATAGGTAACGATGATAACGACGATCGCAGTTGCAAGGCCATAGCTGTATTTGGACAGGGCAGGCCATTGTTTAAGGAAGGCTGCAAAATCGTCCGTGATCTTTTCACCGGAATAGATACCCGTCAGGATACCGATCACCGTGATGCCCATTTGAACTGTGGAGAGAAAGGTTTCTGGTTTATTCGCAAGGTTCAGCGCTTCCCGTGCCTCTTTGTCGCCTTTACCTGCCATTGCTTCAAGTCTCGATTTCCTGGCAGAAACCAGGGCGATTTCAGCCATTGAGAAGAGTCCGTTTAGCAGGATCAGACCTGCTAATATCAATATTTCCATTTAAGAGGATACCGTTGGTTGTGTCCCGAAGATAGCGATTCCGTTCCGGTTATTGAACACGGAACCGGTGAATGTGCCAATAAGCAGGCCCAGCAAGGCTCCGCCGAGGATATCGAGTGGATAATGCACGCCGACATATACTTGCGCGTACGAAATCACGCCTGCCCAAACCCATCCGGTGATGGCCCAACGTTTCAGCCAGCTGCGGGTTGTGATATAAAAGAAAGTGGCGATGCCGAAATGATTTGCCGCATGGTTGGATGTAAAACTGAATCCCGAGGAGCAATGATCCACCATCAGCCGCACGTGCATAAAGAACTCCGGGTCGTTACAGGGTCGCAAACGCTGAAAATTATGTTTGAAGCCATAATTACCGATCATATCTGTCAGCGCAACCGTCACGATAAAAAACAGGATCCACCATGCACCTTTCCCTTTAAAGTTCAGCAAAGCAAAAACGATCAGGAACAGGTACAGCGGTACCCAATGCAACGACTCCCGCATGAACGGCATAACCTGGTCAAACACCGGGTTGGTCAAATTGCTGTTCACCTGAATGAAAATCCACTGATCTATATTTTCTATCTTTTCCCAGAATGTTGTTGCGAGAAGGTGCATAGGGTTCAAATGTAAGGAATTATGGGTTTCGTTCACCGCCTGAAGGGATTGATGGCCGATGGGTGATGACCGATGGCCGGGTTTTGTCCGTGATTACCCACCATCGGTCATCGGCCATCGACCATCGGTCATTCCGCCCTTGCGCATTTCACCCAAATACTCTTGCTTTGCACTCGCCCATGCTTAAGCGTTACAAGGTGCCCAAAACAATTCTTTGGGTCATTAATTTATTCCTCATCTTCTTCCTGATATTCACCATCTTCAGGCTGGCTACCTATTTCGCGTTCAAGCCGGATGGATTGGTGTTTCCCGACCTGGTGCCCTCTTTCGTGATGGGTGTACAGTATGATCTGAGATGGATCGCCATTATCCTTTTACCGGTCGTGATGTTAAGCCTGTGGCCGCAGTTTTCACCGTTCTTTTCAGCTGTGAATAAGAAATGGTGGACCTGGTACCTGGTGATCGTCACCTTTATCGTGTTCTTTTTCTTTGCCGCAGATTTCGGAAGTTTTTCCTACAATCGTACAAGGCTGGACGCGGGCGCGATGAATTTTGTGGAAGATCCGGGAATTTCATTGAAGATGATGTGGCAGACCTATCCACTGTTCTGGATGTTGCTCGGACTCTTCGTGGCCGTGTTGCTTTTCCGCTGGATGTATCATCAGAGTCACTGGCGCGTGATCGCGCAAACGGACGGGTTGAAAATTCCCTATAACAGGAAGTTCTTCGTGGCAAGCCTTGCCGTATTGACGATGTTCATCTACGGACGCTTTGCCGCTACACCATTGACATGGAAGCAAAGCTTTACATTCCAGGATAACTTCAAATCATACCTGGCGCTTAATCCGCTGCAGAATTTTTTTACCACACTTCGTTTCCGCCGTCCTGAATTCAATGAACAAAAAGCAAGGGAAGTATATCCGCTGGTAGCCGAATGGATGCCGTTACCCAATAAGAAGGGGTTCAGTTATCGCCGGCTTGTTTCTCCTGGCAGTAATGCGCTGGAAAGCCGTCCCAATGTGGTGCTGGTCATCTGTGAGTCGTTCAGCATGTATAAAAGCTCAATGAGCGGAAACCCGCTGAATACGACCCCGTTCTTTGATTCGATCAGCCGCAAGGGTATCTTCTTTGAAAAATGTTTCTCTCCCCATTTCTCCACGGCAAGAGGTTTGTTTGCGGTCATCACCGGAACACCCGACGCGCAGTTGTTCAAATTCTCTACCCGAAACCCCCTCGCCATAAAGCAGCATACGATCATAGATAATTTTGAAGGGTATAATAAGCATTACTTTCTTGGAGGCAGCCCGGGATTTAACAATTTTGAAGGGCTGGTACAGAATATCGACGGAATCAAAATGCACACAGAGGGAAGTTTCCGGGCACCCAAGGTAAATGTATGGGGCATCAGTGACAAGGATCTTTTCCTGGAAGCAAATGAGGTTTTCAGACAGGAAGAAGCTCCGTTTTTTTCGATCATACAAACATCGGACAATCACCGCCCGTATATGATCCCGCCGGGTGATACGGATTTTGTTCAGCTGCAGGTTCCCGAGGAAGAATTATCGAAGTATGGATTTGAATCCGTGCAGGAATTCAATACTTTCAGGTATTCAGACTATTGTTTCAGAAAGTTTCTTGAAGCGGCGGAAAAGGAAGAATACTTTCATAACACGATCTTCGTATTCATCGGCGATCACGGTGTGGCAGGGAATGCAGAGGAGATGTACCCTGCCGCCTGGACGGATCAGCGGTTGACAGACGAGCATGTTCCCCTTTTATTCTATGCGCCCTACCTGTTGAAACCCCAACGCAGGCCGGAAGTTGTATCGCAGGTAGATGTACTGCCCACCGTGGCAGGAATGATACAGCAGCCTTATGTCAATACCACACTGGGACGAGATCTGTTGGACCCCTCCAAGAAAAACAACTTTGCCTTCATTACCAATACAGCAGGAAAGATCGGTGTAGTGACAGATGAATTCTATTTTATCAAGAATCTCAATTTCCAGGATGAACAGCTCGTGCCGGTTATTTACAATGGTAAAGCCTATACAAAAGCAGAGCGGGATTCAATTCAAAGCAGGTTGTCTGCATTTACATCGGCATTCTTTGAAACGGCGAGGTATATGATCATGAATAACCAGCGAGATTAAGATTTTACAATTTCGATGGTCGTCATCAGTGCCTGGTCATGACGCTCTCCGCGCATAGATCACAGCCTCTATTCTTACTGCTTCTCCGCTACTACGATCAATCTGGGTGTTCCTGAAAGATGATACTCGCCAAGCGAATAGTCTCCAAAGATCTCTTTCACCTGCAATTGCTGAAATGCAAGCATCTCGGTAAAATCGCCTACAGAAAATTTTGTTCTTTCAAATATAAATTCGTTTGATTTTTTCGGGTCTGGCGATATTACCCTGATCTTATAAATGAAGTGGGTTTCATTTTGAGTCAGGTGAAAATGGTATTCAGTATCCTGGTGTTTGTAGGTATGATTAAACGCAGCGAGGTTTGCTTCGTGATAGTGTGTATTGGGATAATCGATCACGAACTTTCCGCCGGGCTGGAGGCTTGATGCGAGCGTGCGCAGTGCAGCTTCATGTTCCCTGCGGGTGCGATAAAAGCCGAACCCGTCAGAGAAATTAAGGACAGTATGAAAATAGTTTCCCCAGAAAGGTAAGCGCAGATCGTGCTGGTAAAATTCAGGGTTATTCTGTTCGCGGGTGAGCGCCCAGTCGATATTGGTGACGGAGATATCGACGCCGGTGACGTCAAACCCCAGCGATGTCAGGTGGATGCTATTGATCCCCTGGCCGCAGGCACTGTCGAGTATCCGAGAGCCGCGCTTCGGCTTTATGTGGTTAATTAGCTGATTAATAAAATCTTGTGATTCTTTTTCCTTGCTATCGCTCCAGAAGTTATGGAACAGCGGCGAGCTGAACCAATCCAGATAGGTCAGATTCTTTTCCATGCTATTGTTTAAACAAATGTAAGGAGGGAAGAGTAAGGCGTGCGTTTGAAAACCTTATTTTTGCGGTGTTCGGATGCGCAGCATCGGAACACCGTCCGCCAGAGCTTTAGCATAGGCGGGCCCTGCCACAACAAAGCTTTGCGGAATTGCTGCAATGGCAAATAACGGCAGGGGAGCCTTCTTCTCTGTGGAAGGTCTGCCTGAACTAAAGCTTATGCCTTCGCTGAAGCTATAGCGCAGGATCCGGCAGACGGAGCATTAAACCTTAAAAAACAATCTCAACATTACACTGTGGCATTGATCAAAAGTATATCCGGGATAAGAGGAACGATCGGAGGAAGACCCGGAGAGAATCTCACTCCCTTAGATATCGTGAAATTTACGGCGGCATTCGGTACCATTATTTCCGGTCAGAAACCGGCCAAAGTGGTGATCGGACGAGATGGCCGTATCAGCGGGGGCATGGTGCGCGATCTGGTGGTCAGTACGCTGACCGGGTTGGGAATCGATGTCATCGATCTTGGTCTTTCCACTACTCCAACTGTTGAGATCGCAGTAAAAATGGAGAATGCTGACGGAGGGATCATCCTCACCGCCAGTCACAATCCAAAAGAATGGAATGCCCTGAAGCTTCTTAATAAAGACGGCGAATTCATTTCGGCTGAAACCGGTGAGAAAGTACTGGCACTGGCTGCTGCAGATGATTTCAACTTCTCAACTGTTGAAAAGCTGGGTACCGTTCTGCAAAATGAAGACTACCTCCAGAAACATTTGGATGCGATACTTGCTTACCCACTGGTGAACGCAGAGATCGTTGCAAAGAAGAACCTGAAAATAGTAGTGGATGCAGTCAATTCCACCGGCGCAATTTATGTACCTGCTTTGCTGAAAGCGCTTGGCGTGGAGAATGTGATCCTATTGAATGGAGAGGTGACCGGGCGCTTCGCACATAACCCGGAACCATTGCCCGAGCATCTCAGCCAACTCAGCAATGAAGTGGTAAAACAAAAAGCAGATCTTGGTATTGCCGTTGACCCGGATGTTGACCGCCTTGCATTTGTTTGTGAAGACGGCAGCATGTTCGGTGAAGAATATACACTCGTTGCTGTTGCTGATTATATACTCACGCACCGCAAAGGAAATACGGTGAGCAATATGAGCAGCACCAAAGCGCTCAAAGAAATCACACTAAAGCATGGCGGCGAATACTTCCCTTCGGCTGTAGGCGAAGTGAATGTGGTCAACAAGATGAAAGAGCAGAACGCCGTAATAGGAGGAGAAGGAAATGGCGGGATCATTGTTCCCGATTTTCATTATGGCCGGGACGCTTTGATCGGAATTGCACTTTTCCTTACGCATCTTGCAGGACATAAAAATGGTTTGCGCTCCCTGCGTTCTCATTACCCTGATTATTTTATTTCTAAAAATAAAATCGAACTGGAAAAAGGGATCGATGTACAATCCATTTTTGAAAAGATCCGGAAAAAATATCAGCGCAATCCTGTCAATACAGATGATGGGTTAAAGATCGAATTTGATAATGACTGGGTTCACCTGCGTACATCAAATACAGAACCGATCATTCGTATCTATGCAGAAAGCGATTTTGAATCAAAGGCGAATAATATTGCCACGAGATTGATGCAGGATATTAAAGAGTTTGCATAAATGACCGCGGCAGGCGCTCCGCCATCCGCAGTGGGTTGATCGCAGAGCCGGAATTTTCTTACGACAGGAAATTCCGGCTTTTTTTTGCTTTGGCGATTTTTAAGCGGAGCGCATTAGGCCTGCAATGCTCCATTTTGCCGGGCATTTTTGATTTCTTCATTGGCCGTCGGTGGTTCTCTATTCGATCTACTTCTTACTTTCTAAGTTCCCGTTCCATCGACGCCTTCCCTACTTTTGCATTCTCACCTCTAAAAAATAATGATATGATTGCAGCAAAAGGATATGCCGTGCATTCGCAAACGGATACACTGGCTCCGTGGGACTTCGAGCGTCGTGACATTGGTGCGCATGACGTCCTGATCGAGATCCTGTTCAGCGGTATTTGTCACTCAGACATTCACCAGGTAAGAAGCGAGTGGGGGCCTTCTATCTATCCGATGGTGCCCGGCCATGAGATCGTTGGCCGCGTGGTAGAAGTTGGTGCACACGTAAAGAAAGTAAAAGCAGGAGATCTGGCAGGCATAGGTTGCATGGTTGATTCATGTAAAGAATGTGCAAGTTGCAAAGGAGGCCAGGAACAGTTTTGCGACAATGACAAAACCGTTTTTACGTACAACTCTCTTGAGCTGGATGGAAAAACGCCAACATATGGCGGCTATTCCAACAAGATCGTCTGCCGGGAAGAGTTTGTGCTGCGCGTGTCCGACAAACTTCCGCTGGAAGGTGTTGCCCCTCTGCTTTGCGCAGGTATCACTACTTACTCACCACTCCGTCACTGGAAAGTAGGAAAAGGTCATAAAGTAGGAGTGCTTGGTCTTGGCGGCTTAGGGCACATGGCTGTAAAATTCGCTGCATCTTTCGGTGCGGAAGTGACCATGCTCAGTACATCGCCCTCGAAAGAAGCGGATGCACGCAAACTTGGCGCGCATAATTTCTGTTTTACAAAAGATGAAGCACAGGTTAAAAAATATGGCAAGTACTTCGACTTCATCATCGACACAGTTTCTGCACCGCACAGTTATGATATGTATCTCGGTATGCTGACAACTGATGGCGTTCATATCTGTGTGGGGATTCCGCCCGAGCCTATCAAGTTCAATGGCTTTTCTATGCTTAGCCGAAACAGGACGATCACTGGCTCCATGATCGGCGGAATTGCTGAAACCCAGGAGATGCTTGATTATTGTGCAGAACATGGTATTGTTTCAGACGTGGAAGTTATTCCGATGGATTATGTGAACGAAGCATTCGAAAGAGTGATCAACAGCGATGTGAAATATCGTTTTGTGATCGATATGGCAACATTGAAATGATCCCGAAGTAAAAATTCAAAAGTAAAATTGAAGGGAGTGTTCTGTTGTGAGACATGCGTTTTTATCAGGGCACTATCTTTACGTTTTACTTTTGAATTTTTACTTACCATAACTCTTGAGAAAAAAACGTAAATTGATGAATGCGCCTGATCCGTTCATTTAACCTCCATTTTCTGTTGATCTTCCCGTGCAGTGTGCTGGTGATCGCCACCGGTTGTGCCAGCTTAAATCAGAAACAGCTTATCTATACGACTCCGGAAAGGCGGGAACTGCTCATCAATCTTCCGTATGGCCAGGGTGAGGAAGACTATAAAACCAACCTGGACGGCGCCTCAGAGCAGTTATTTTCTTTCAAGGATGGCTCGCTGGTATACGTTTCGCGAAACACCACCTGGCCAACACCTAATGGAGAACGCATCAGACGATCAGCAACCGGCGCTGCTTCCGGCCAGGCGAGTAGTGGCACAGATGAAAAGGGCCTTTACTGGAAAGAAATTCAAATTGAAGGATTTACGGTGGGTTATACCGCGGTTCCGCCTTCCCGTTTACGGCGTTTCGACCGGTCTTTGAACTCCATCAGGTTAAAAGAGTAATTCGAAAATCCTGCTTTTTCCCTTTTTTCTGCTTCCCACTCTTAGCTTATCTTTGCGGTTCCAAAAATAATTCCCTGCAAGGGCTCTGAACTTTCTCTTTATGGACCGTATATATTTTGATAATGCAGCTACTACAGCGCTTGACAAAGAAGTGCTTGACGCGATGTTACCCTATATGACCACGCATTTTGGAAACCCTTCCTCTATTTATTCTTATGGAAGGGAGACCCGGCTGGCAATAGAGACTGCCCGTAAATCAGTGGCCAAACAACTGAATGCCCATCCCGGGGAGATCTTTTTCACCAGCGGCGGTACCGAAAGCAATAATACAGCGATCCTTTCCGCTGTACGCGATCTTGGCTGCACTCATCTTATTACCTCGCCAATCGAACATCACGCTGTACTACATACCGTAGAACATTATGGATGCGGCGATGAGGTGTCACACAGCTTTGTAAAGCTGCTGCCGGACGGACATGTTGACCTCGAAGATCTCGAAGCACAGCTCGCAGAACATAAAGAGGCCCGTTGTCTCGTATCCCTGATGCATGCCAACAACGAGGTAGGCAACCTGCTGAATATTGATGCAGTTGGTGAGATCTGTAAAAAATACAACGCGATCTTTCATTCGGATTGTGTGCAGACTGTAGGGCATTACCCCCTCGACCTTCGTAAAACACCCGTTCATTTTATTTCGGGCGCAGGACATAAATTTCATGGCCCGAAAGGCGTGGGACTTTTATATGTGAATGATAACGTAAAGATCAAGCCTTTCATTTTTGGTGGCGCACAGGAAAGAAATATGCGTGCAGGAACTGAAAATCTTTATGGGATCGTAGGCTTTGCAAAAGCACTGGAACTTGCAATGAGCGGTTATGAAAAAGACAGCGCCTATATCCAGTCGATCCGGAGCTACATGATGGAGCAGTTACTTCTGCATATTCCCGGTGTACAATTCAATGGCGATCCGAAAGGCCGCAGTCTTTACACAGTACTGAGTGCCGCATTCCCTAAAACAGAGAAATCAGAGATGATCCTGTTTAATCTCGATATCAATAATATCTGCGTGTCGGGAGGAAGTGCGTGCACGAGCGGAGCTGATTTAGGCAGTCACGTGATCCGCGCGATCAATAATAATCCTAACCTTGTAACCGTACGTTTCTCATTTTGCAAACACAATACAAAAGAGGAAGTGGATAAGGTGATCAGTAAGGTAAAAGAATTGATTTAATTATTAATTGAGATATCTTTGAAAGGCCGGCATATGCCGGCCTTTTACATTACTTACAATTGATCCGTACAATGTTAAAACGCCTTGCTTTCTTTGTCATCTGTTTGTGGTGCATAACTGCTGCTGCGCAAGTACGTGCTGATAAATACACGGCCAATTTCATCAAGGTTTGGGGCTTTTTGAAATATTATCATCCGGCTGTCGGCACAGGAAGAGTTAACCCGGATTCACTGTTCCTCACCTGGATCGATAAGGTTAGAACAGCAGGAACAGACACTGAGTACAAAGTGTTGCTGGAAAGCATCCATCGAGATCTTGGCGTAGTGAAAGTTGTGAGCAACGTCAGCGATAGTGTGAAGTTGTTTTCACTGAATGATAAGACCTCTTGGGTTGAAAAAAATCACTTACTGCCACCACCGCTCAAACAATCGCTGCGGCAACTGAGAAAGCAGGGGTACCAGGATCCGGTTCATCAATATCTGCCTGAACATTTCTATGCTACAGAGATCCCGGCAGAGCGCTCGTATGACAGCATTCGGTATCCGAATACAGGATTTCAGTTACTCGCGCTCGCCCGGTACTGGAATGCAATCGAATACCTGTTTCCTTACAAATATATGGCTCCTGACTGGAACGCGGTGCTTGTGAAGCAGGTCCCGTTTTTCAGTAAGCCGATGTCTGCCGTTGATTTTGAGTTGCACCTTTTGCAATTGAACGCAGGTATTGAAGATACGCATGGGGGAATCGTACAGATCACCCAGGGTGCGCAGGTATACGGATCTTTCTTTCCGCCGTTCACGTTCAAGTTCGTTGATGAAAAAAGTATTGTCGTGATGGATTACCTGGACAGTGCCGGTTGCATCCGGCAGGGCATCGCCAGGGGCGATGTGATCACCCAGGTAAGAAACCGGTCTATTGGTCAGAATGTGGCAGATCACAGCAGTTTTGTATCTGCTTCGAATGCTCCTCAATTGCGAAGCTTACTTTCATCCATTCCGTTGTTGCTGCCATTCAGAGGTAAAGACAGCGTGGTACAGATCTATATCTCCGGAAAGGGAAGTTCGATGCTTAAACTCCAAAGGCCGACGGATACTTCGTTTGTATCAAATCTGCAGAAGCTTTACCAGCAGCAAAGAGGTAATGGTACTACTACACAAAACAGTTTCGTGCTTCGCTCAATCAATAAAGAGGTGGCCCAGGTTGATGGGGCGAATCTTTCAATACTCTATAACAGTTCACCCGATGATCGTCCAGTTGATTCTGTTCTTGCGCTGATGAGGACGCACAGGAAATCCATCATACTCGATCTCCGTTGTTACGCCACACAAGCAGTGTTTTTTAACAAGTTCATTGCCGCGATGGGAGGGCAGCTTCATAAGTTTACAAAGCTGATGGCTCATTCAAAACGATATCCCGGAAAATATTATGAGCATGATGTGCTCTCTGCCATTCAACCAGGATCTCCCCTGCTTGAAAAGTATCCCGGTCAATTCATCGTGTTAGTGAATGAACAAACAAAAAGCCAGTCGGAATGGATGACCATGGTAATGCAGGCAATAGGTTTGCAAACGATCGTTGTCGGAACGCAGACAGCAGGATGCGATGGCGACCTGATCTATTATCCTGTACCGGGCGGGTATACACTGACATTCTCGGGCAGGCATGTGGCCTATCCTGATGGTACGGCAACACAAAAGACCGGTGTCAGGATAGACAAGCGGGTGACGGTAACCGCAAAAGGACTTGCTGAAGGCAAAGACGAGATCCTGGAAGCCGCATTAAAGCTGATCGATCAGGGCGGAAGGGATTAAAACTGCAAATCAATCCGGTGTTTTGCCAGTTCATCACCAAAGGCTGCGGACGATAAAAGCAGGTTGCTGACATTTGTTGTACAAACCACTTGTATGAGAATTCGCAGCCTTATTCTTTCCTTTCTTTTTACAGGAATGCTGTCAGATGCCGGTGCCCAGCTGGCAGACTCCACGAAGTCCTATGTATGGGAATGCGTGAATATCATGCAGAAACAGTCTCTTTACTCCGGTCGCGTCAACTGGGAGCAGACGCGTGATTCTGTTACATGGATGCTGAATAATGCATCAGGGCCTGACCAGGCGGAAAATATAGTGATCTGGGCATTTAAAAAACTGGAAGATCATCATGGCATGTATGGAGGGATCGACACTTCTTACCGGTTCCCCGCTGCCAGCCCTGCCCGCAAAATGAGCGTGTCTATTCTTGCTGAATACAAGAAGCCCAGGGCGGTGAAGATCCAGATGCTCAATACAGACATCGCCTATTATAAAATGCCGGCCGTATTGATTGGAAGTAATACAGGGAAAATGAAGGAATGGGCCAACCTGATGATGGACTCTTTATGTAGCGTGGCTTCTAATCATCCCCGCGCGTTTATTATTGATCTGCGGATGAATAACGGTGGAAATTCGGAACCAATGTGGCAAACGCTTCGCTACCTGATCGGCGAGCGGAACAGGGTGCGTTTGGCTGGTGCAGATGGAAAATTGATCAGGGAGGACACGGGTGCCCTGGTGATGCAGTACCAGCAGGCAGGTATGCCTGACCGCCTTTGCACGCTCGATGACAGATTACCTGTAGCCGTACTGATCGGGGCAGGAACCGCCAGTTCCGGCGAGATCATGGCGCTCTCTTTTTCCACCCGGAAGAATACCCGCCTGTTTGGAGAACCAACATACGGAGTGGCAAACGCTACCAATGGATTTGTTATTCAGAATAAGGGTTATCTGCTGCTCACCGTGTCCTACTTATCAGACGGAAAGAAAAAACTACTTAAGCAAATGGCCATTCAACCCGATGTGTTGGTGAAGAATGACGGCGACAATTTTGCCGACCCCTTACAGGATGCCGCAGTGAAGGAAGCAATGGGTTGGTTGCAGCGAAAGATGTGAGTTAGCCGCTGAGCGCCAGCTGCCAAAATATGATATGTGCATTTAGAACGCCTGTTATCCCGGCTTCGCCTGCCCGTTAAACCCGGGGCAGGTGGAGCCGGGATAACAGCATTTACGACCATTACCCAACCAGCGTCAGGCCTCTGCTAAAACTTCAGCCATCTCCATCCACCATCATTTTCCATCCAAAAGAAGTAGTTTTACGTAAGTGGATTGCGTTCAACCCCGCGATTTGGCTTATTCGATGTATCTGTTGCGCAATATTCCTTTCGCCGATATGTTTTAACAACCAACGCGCTAACTTTTTATGAGCACCAAAAAAACAAAACTGACCTATCAGCTTTTTCCGTTTTTGGGAACGTTGCTGATAGCAATGTTGCTGGATCTATCGTCTTCGGCTCAGTCGAATACACCCGATATGCGCGGCTTCGTAAATAACGTGGTGGAAGTTGGCGTTAGTGAATTTGGGTTTGTAACGGCGGAAGATTCGGCGAGCATCTATTTTGTCATTATCCGTCACACAGGCACTGAGCGTAATTATCCTGCAGAGTTTACCCCCCAGTCATTCCGAAACGCGAAGTTTTATAACGGCGGTTACCGCGCGAAAGCGACAAAGATCCGCGAGGCGAAAATGGACGTATTCTCCGTTGCTTTATATGCTGCTCCAAAGCCCGCTGAAACAAAGTGGAAGGCCAATTTCTATAATACACTGGATGAGAAAAAGGGAAAGCTGTTGACCTTCCGGGATAAGTGGGTAAGCGATGAGATCTGGTTCATGAATAACGCGAAGATCGAAGTGCAGAAAAAAGCGAAGAGCGGTATTTATACATTAAAGGTGACGAAAGATGCAGGGCTTGCCCGGGGTATGCCACTATTAAATGAGCAGGGGTTTGTTGCGGGGATCATCGCAGAATCAAGTTTGGGTACATCCTCCGTCCGCGCCATCAGCATGGAAGACATTACCGAGATGCTTTACCTGCTGGATAATAACGGATGCCACTACATGCACCTCGTGCAGTTCGGGCAAACAGCAACGCGTTGTGTACTCGAGGAAATAGCAAGAAAAGAAGCGGAAGAAAAAGCCGCTGCCGAAGCTGCTGAAAAAGAAAGGCTGGCAAAACTGAAAGAAGAAAAGAATCAGCAACCGAAAATGCAGGAAGAGCCTGCGAAAGATACACTGGTCATTGTAAAGGAACTCAAGAAGAAAGATACATTAAAGCAACACCTGATCGATTATGGTATAAGTGGGAGCCTGCTCGGCGGACCTAAACAGGTTGATCTGCCGGGAGAGGTGAGCTACTTCAAAACAAAAACTTTCCATGTTGGCATCGATCTTTATTTAAACATTGATCGCAAAAAAGGGCGCTATCGTGTTACCCTGAAGCCAGGCTTCGGAAGTTTCTCTGAAGAGAATACACCTGCACTATGGTCGTCACCGAACGCTGATGTGAAGATCTATAAGAATGCGTACAAATTTGTCGAAATGCCGGTAATGCTGGAGCGGCAACTATTCGGTGACCGGAGATTTTCCACGTCGTTTGGTGTAGGGTATGCACCTGGTTATGTATTCGGGCAGCAGTATACCTGGACTGACAAAGATGCTGCGGAAGGGTTCCAGACAAAGGTAACAGGCTCAGCGTTGCAACATCGGCTACTTGCCGGGCTTTACATATACGAGTGCAAGATCGGCCGGGTAGGATTGCTGTATGCAAAAGACCTCACAGCGTATCCGTTCAGAGATTACAATCTGGAAGTGAATACCATGAACTATCAACCTTTCGCAGAAAGGAAAAAGGCCTGGTACCTGGGTCTTGAGCTGGCCATCAGATTGCGTGGCAACTGGAGTAAGTAAACTTAAGCTTCATATAAATTGGATATTCGAGGTGCGGTTTCTACCGCGCCTCTTTCTTTATATGGATAATCCTGCTGTTATTTTATATCATTACCGAAAGAATTGTCTGCTGCAAATCACGTATCTTACCCGCATCCCAAACAGGCTTCATGAATTGGCTTCTCATCGGCGAGATCGTATATGTTATTCTCCTTGCGGCAACCTGCGTCAGGATCATCTATGACACGCGCAGTACTACAAAAACGATGGCCTATCTGTTATTCGCCATCTTCATTCCCGTTGCCGGGATCATTTTCTATTTTTCCTTCGGGATCAATTACCGCAAACGTAAAATATACGGACGCAAGGAAATATCGGATGCTGTTGTGCTCGAAGAATTAAAGCGGGCTACCACTGCTTATACCAACGATGCATTGAAACATGCGGGGTCTATTGTGCAGGAGTACAGGGAACTTGCCCGCTTACTGGTGAAAGATCAGCAAAGTCCTTTTACCAGGCACAATAAGGTCAAGCTGCTATTGAATGGAGAAGAAAAGTTTCCAGAAGTGATCGAGGCGATCCGGGCTGCAAAGGATCATATTCACATAGAATACTACATTGTAGAAGAAGGGGAGATCACCCGTCAACTGGAAGATGTGCTTTTGCAAAAAGCCGCAGAGGGCGTGCAGGTGCGATTTATTTATGACGATTTTGGCAGCCGGTCCATCCGCCGCAAAACGATCAGCAGGCTGCGTGACGCAGGAATCAGAACAGCTCCGTTCTATAAAGTCCGGTTTCTTCTGCTGGCCAACCGGTTGAATTATAGAAATCACCGTAAGATCATTGTGATTGATGGACATACTGCGTTTACAGGTGGCATCAATATCAGTGATAAATATATCAACAATAAGAAAGATCAGCTTTACTGGCGGGATACTCATCTGCGTATTGACGGGCCGGGTGTTTACTATCTGCAATATCTATTTCTGAACGACTGGAATTTTTGTTCAGGTGAATCTCTTCAGCCGGCTTCTTTTCTTTTTCCCTCACCACATGTTCACAAGAAGGAAGATGTACTGGTTCAGATTGCTGCAAGCGGTCCTGATTCAACACAGCCGTCGATTCTGTTTTCTTTATTACAGGCAGTTTATCTCGCACAGGAAGAAATACTGATCACTACCCCGTACTTTATCCCGGGTGAAAGTTTGCTAGAAGCTCTTTCGATTGCTGCTCTAAGTGGCTTGTCGGTAAAGCTGTTGGTTCCCGGCGTTTCCGACATCGGGCTCGTTAACGCTGCTGCCCGTTCTTACTATGATGAACTGCTCAGTGCGGGCGTGGAGATCTATCAGTACCAGAAAGGATTTATTCATGCGAAAACATTGGTAGCAGACGGAAAGCTATCCGTAGTAGGCACTGCCAACATGGATTACCGTTCCTTCGATCTGAATTTTGAAGTCAATGCGCTTGTATATGACGGTGATTTTTCTCAACAACTGAGGAACGTATTTTATAATGACCTGAAAGATGCTGAACGCATCGATGCCGAAGCATGGAACGAACGCCCGATATACAAGCAGATGGTGGAGAAGGTGGCAAGGTTACTCTCCCCTTTATTATGATCTTTGTTGCCACTGAATAGCTAAGCCCTGTAATGAGCCCGGCTGCAATGCGATTGCTTCCCCGCAATCAAAATAATGTAATGAATTTAAGACTTTTTATGGAGGCCCTGCGATACAGTGGGCTTGCGTTTATTCCATTCCATGCTGATGTAAAGGCGCAGGATCTTTCTGGTCTTTTTTCTGGTTCCTTTTTGCCGCGAATGTGACAATGATCGCGCTGAAGGATCCAACGCTGAAATTGATGAAGGTAGCCGCCAGAAAGATCTGGAAGCTGAGACCATTTGTTTTATCGATGTTTACAGTGGACGGCTCACCTGTAAGAACCTTGCCTGGGTTTGCACTGGTCAGATAACCTGGTACCATTGCGTTCAATAACAGGAAGCTCCCTATGCATGCCACGACGATGCCCAGCAATGTAGCCATATGAGATGCGAATATCAGTGCCACTGTGCTTTCATTATGTGCGCGTTTCCGGCTATCAGTGAGGGTATGTGTCCAGATCGTTATAAAAAATAGAAAACACCCGAGATATACCAGCCACGAATCGCTGTACTCCGCATCTGAAATGAAAAAGAATACGGGAATGCAAAAAAGCAGTCCGGCCAGTACGCCCGCAAACAACGTTGCTTTTTTATTTACTTTTCTTAAAAGATTTGCCATATAGAAAAAGTGTTAAAACAATGCCAGAATCGTTGCCTGCAGCGCATTGTATGCTGAAGCGGCGCCATATAGCTTTTAAAGTGGTTTCCAGTCAGTAGCATTTTAATTTTATTCTAATTATGACGATGGGGAAAACGGGCAACCCTGAACATGCAGCGGGCGTCTCAATGGTATGCTTTTTGTCTACATTTCAACGGTTTAAAACAAGCGACATGAAAAAAACGAACAAATTTTTACTGGGAGTAGCTGCTGCTGCAGCGATTGGGCTAATATTCTACACATTGAGGAATCGCCGTCGGACCGAGCTTCGTCATGCAAGAGTGGCGGATGAAGGATATGAGACAGCACATGATGTTTTATTCCCTAATCAGAAAGGGCGCGGACGGAAACTCCATTTTGGTCCCGTATTGCCGGAATAGTTCAGGCGGCTATTTTTGTGGCCTGATGACATTCAAAGAAAAAATATACCTGCGTTTCCAGGAGGTTTTGCAAAACAAGATCGATCTGTTGCAGCAGAACCTCGACAGTCTCTTTCAAAGCGCGCAAAATGAAACCAAGCGCACTGCGGGAGATAAGCATGAAACAGCTCTTGCTATGCTTCAGATCGAACAGGAAAATTTACGCAGGCAATTGCATGAGGCAAAAATTCAACAAACTGTATTGCAGAAGATCAATCCTGCGATAATTGCTGATAAGATTATCCCTGGCTCCCTGGTGAAAACCAGCCAGGGATATTTTTTTATGTCACTTGCCCTCGGGAAGATCACCGAAGAAAATATTGAAGTGGTCTCTTTATCCGCACAATCGCCTTTAGGCCATAAATTAAGCGGGTTGAGGTCCGGTGAAGAACTTACTCTCAATGGCCGAAGATACCTGATTGAAAAAGTCTGTTAAGATCTCTATTCCCTCTCTTTCTCAGCCGTACAGAATTCGGTAATTTTATCGGATGAAAAGATTGATTCCTGGCGCATTGGTATTGATGGTGTCTGTTGTGCAGGCGCAGCAGGTTGAAAAGCCTGTGATCCGTTTAGTGGATCCGTTGAGGGAAAATAACAGTACGCGTTCATCAAAAGCATTCTTGTCAGGCAGCACGTGTAAAACCTGTACGCTGACGGTCAACGGCAGTGATGTGAAAGTGTATTCAACGGGCGGCTTCGCACACGAACTGAAGCTGGTGCCGGGATATAATAATGTAGAGATTGTTGCGACGCAGGGAAAACAACAGGCAGTAAAGAAATTGAGCTTCCAGTATGTTCTTCCATCACCGCCTGATACAGTGAAGGTCCTCGACATTGTACAGATCCAGACATTCCCCGAAGGAAATCTTTTATTGCAACCCGGAGATAAGATCCGGTTCAAAGTGAAAGCTTTGACGGGTTGCGTTGTAATGGTGAACAACAAACTACAATTGTTTGAAATGCCTGCCAACCCGATGCCAGGGATCTACCAGGGGGAATATACAGTAAGCGTGGCTGACAGCTTCATCGCAACACGAATACCTGTTACAGTGAAGGACTCAGCCGGCAAGGCAATCACCAAACTAACGCAGGCCCAGGTTTCCATTGCAGCGGAAGCTTCGCCCGACATACTGGTTACCAAAGGGAGGCTGGCACATTTGCTTTTTGGTTTGGGCGATGACCGGTTAGGCGGGGCAAAGATCGGCTATGTCGATTCGCTGATCCCTTTGCAGATGACCGGCAAGATCGGGTCGCTTTACCGGGTGAAGCTATCAAAATACCGCACCGCTTATATTCCGGATGATGTGGTTGACTTCTTACCAAAGGGCACATTTGCTCCCTCATCGCTGACCGGTAACTGGCGCGTGTACGGAGATTCCATTTATGACTACGTACAGGTTGCCCTGACGGCAAGATTACCTTATCAGTCATTCCAGGAAGTAGGACCATCAAGGATTGTGGTCGATGTATTTGGCGCCACAAGCAATACAAACTGGATCACCCAGCTCGAAAACACAAAGGCCATCAGGAACGTATGGTATGAACAAAAGGAAGATGAGGTTCTCCGGATCACCATCGAACTTGAACGTTCGCAACACTGGGGGCATACGATCTATTATAATGGGAATATGCTTGTGATACGTGTAAAACAACAACCCCGGCAATTGTCATTGAACAGAATGAAAATTGCCATAGATGCCGGTCACGGCGGCAGCAATACCGGCGCTGGCGGACCAACGAATTCATCCGAGAAAATGCTGGCACTGGCGGTATCACTAAAACTTCAGCGGGCATTGCAGCAGCAGGGTGCGTTTGTGACAATGACCAGGACGACCGAAAAGTTTGTCGACAATAAAGAACGGATCTTGTTTTACCGGGATAGCTTGCCCGATCTGCTGATCAGCCTTCATTTGAATTCTTCGGCAGATCCTGTCAATGCTGGTGGCACAGGCGTTTTTTACAGGTATGTTGGTTTCCGCCCGCTGAGCCGGTTTATCTACCAGCGAATGCTTGAACTGGGCTTGAAGGAATATGGCAATACAGGTAGTTTCAACTTTATGTTGAACAGTCCAACCGAATATCCCAATGCACTGGTAGAGATGTTATTCATCAGTAATCCCGCGGAGGAAGAATTGATCCTGGATGAAAAATTTCAACAGCAGATTGCAGACAAGATCGTAACAGGGATCAAGGATTTCCTGGAAAGTTGCAAAGCAGGGTAGAGGAAAGCAGGAAGAAATTAGTTGGAGTAGTGCCCCGGTTTATCCTGCATATTTTATGCGATTACTTCCTTCTGCTGCAAGACCCGGCGCGAGGTTTGATCTCTTCTTCGGAAAAAGTATGTCCAGTCGCTTGATCTTGTTCGTGGGAATTTTACCGGCACTATTTCTTCTCTCCTGCAGTACGCCGCAGGGCGGTTTTTCCGGAAGGCGGTTGCATGAAAAATATGCAGATGGCATTGAGAAGGCCGGGCTGAAGCAAACAGCCATGGGAGCGCAATGGCTGGCTGCTGCGTCCAAAAGCCTGCAACAACAAGTAGCTATTACACTTCCTTACAGGGAAGAAGGTTATTTTGCCGCGGAGAAGCCCGTAGCAGTAGCATACAGGTTTGCGGTACAAAGGGGAGAAAAGGTAGTCGTGAAGCTGGCAACCGTGCCGGCCAGCGGATCTCTTTTATTTGCGGAATTGTGGCAGCCAAAAGCAGAGCGGGAACCGGAATGGCTGGCCGCAGTGGATACGATCAGCAGATCGCTGGAGTTTGAAGTGAAAAGTGATGGCCATTTAATTTTGAGGGTGCAGCCCGAGTTGTTGAGGGGAATTGAATACACACTCACCGTCAGTACAGCGCCTTCGCTAGCTTTTCCTGTGAGGCCCGTTGATAATCCGAAAGTAAGTAGTTTTTGGGGCGCAGCCAGGGACGCTGGCGCCAGGAGTCATGAAGGCATCGACATCTTTGCAAAATTCCGCACGCCTGTTGTTGCATCTTCAGACGGTACGGTTACACGTGTGAATGAAAATAATCTTGGAGGAAAAGTTGTGTTCATGCGCCCTTCCGGGAAAGATTTCAGCTTGTATTATGCTCATCTCGATACACAACTGGTAACGGCTGGTCAGTCAGTAAAAGCAGGCGAAACTTTAGGACTGATGGGCAACACCGGTAATGCTCGTACAACACCACCACATCTTCATTTCGGGATCTATGCAAGTGGTGGAGCGATCGATCCGTATCCATTTGTCAATGTTAACCGGGCCACCCCGAAACCCGTAAATGCAAGTACGGAGCGTATTAATTCATTCGTCAGAAGTAAGGCTGTCATTAATATACACGCTTCTCCTGCTTCTTCAGGCACGGTGCTGGCGAAACCAGTTGCCGGCACTGTTATGCAGGTTGCAGGCGCATCCGAAAACTGGTACCGGATACTGTTGCCTGATGGATTGGAAGGTTACGTTAACAGCACGCAGGTGACCAACGATCTGTTACGCAAACAACAACTGAAGAAAACTCAGCGGATACTTGATCAGCCAGATAGCACCGCAGCTTCACGCCTTACTGCGGAAGCCGGCCATACGGTCGATGTGCTGGGGCAATTCAGAGACTACTACCTGGTTGATTATAAAAACATAAGAGGATGGATCGCCGTCAGGCAGCTTTAACTTTTTCAGTAATATCATCCATATTGATGGCCATATGGCTGTCATCATAGATACACGCACCTTTCCATATCACAAGAACTTGCGGAGACTCATGGGGGGTCCTAAACTGTTCTGCTATTGCATTGGATACAGGCCGGTAAGTGATCAGGTCAAGGTAATGAAAATCAGCGGAGTCGGGTGCCTGTTCTTTATCAAGCCTGTTTTTGATCACCGAGCTGATAGAGCACCGGATCGAATGTTTAAATATGACTTGTGGTCTGTCTGCTGATCGGGCCACGAGAGCCTGCAGTTCCTGCATAGTGGTAAGCGGATGCCAGTTCATGAGCGTTATTTTATTAATCTATAACAAAAATAACGCCTCCTTGTTGAAATGCCTGCTATCGGCATGATGTTGTATATTTCCGGCAGCAAAGCGTTTAGCTTTAAATCATTTCTTATGCCCGTATCAGCGTTGAAAGCAATTTTCGTCTCCTTATCTTTTTTTGTGGCAGGAAGCCTGGCACCCGCAGGGATATTTGAGGATACGCCCGTATCACACACCGTTAAACCGGGAAAAATCGATGAAGCTTCCGGCATTGCAGACAGCAAATCACACCCTGGATATTTATGGGTACAGGAAGATAGCGGGAATCCCGCAGATATCTATCTGCTGTCGCATACCGGAGAATATCATAAAAAGATAAAGGTCACCGGTGCGACCAATCGTGACTGGGAAGATATGGTGCTGTCATCCGGGCCTGAGGCTGGAAAAAATTATATCTACCTTGGTGATATTGGCAGTAACAAGCAGTCTGCTTCGAAATATTTTTTTTACCGTTTTCCTGAACCTGCGTTAAATGCGGACACGGTCCACCAGGTCGATAAGATCACTTATCAATATCCTGATGGAGGCCATGATGCGGAAGCTTTCCTTGTAGATCACCAGACAAAAGATATTTATGTCATCACCAAAAGGGATAAACCTTCCGCGATCTACCGGATTCCCTATCCGCAAAGCACAACAGGCATGAATGCCGCACAACTGGTTGGTAAATTAAACTTCAATGGAGTAGTAAGTGCTGCACTTTCTCCTGATGGGAAAGAAATACTGTTAAAAACATACACCGGTGTTCTCTACTGGAAAAGGAAGACTGGTCAGACCATCGCTCAGGCTCTTTTGACAGAGCCGGCACAGGTCGCCTATCAACTGGAACCGCAGGGCGAAGCGATCTGCTTTAAAAATGATAATGCCGGATTCTTCACGCTCAGTGAAAAGCCGGCGTTCATGAAGAAAGTAAATCTTAACTTTTATAAAAGAACAGGGAAGTGAAGATTTCCGCAAATCAGCGATGCACTGTTCTTTGCATGAGTTGAACACGTGATGAATGACTCGTCAGCCCTCCTTCATACAAACTTCCTATATTAGCTGATGCATTTGCAATTCAAGCCACTTCCACTTATTGCTTTTTTTATTCTTGCCCTGGCGATGCACGAATTACATGAATCAGCACACTATTTTGCGGCATGGCTTTTCTGTGGTTGTCCGGGGGACAGGGATTTCCTGGTATGGAGGCTTTGCCGTACATGTACCGGCAAAGGTCCGTACCTGTTGGCAAGTTTTGCAGGGCCTGTAGTCACTAACCTGTTTATGTGGATCGGCTTTTACCTGATGCGTCCGGCGGCAGCAGTAAAGCAGAAGACGATCGGGTTCGCGCTTGCACTGGCGGCATTGCCACTGCCACGCTGGATGGCTGCGGTAGGAAAAGGTGGCGATGAGATATTTACGTTGCGCCAGGTATTTACAACGCAGCAGCATCTTGCTGTTTTGCTGGGAGGAGTCCTCGTTCTGCTGTTTACGGTGCCGCCGCTATGGCGTGCGCTTAAGCTGATCAAAAACAGGTATGCCTTGTTAATACTGACGTCTTTCCTTATCATCCCATGGATGCTCGATAAATTGCTGATCGAAAAATATTTTAACGGTCAGCTCGCTGCTTCCGGTTTATGGATGGAGCCTGTTTATGCGGGCATGCCCACAATAGTGGTTGCCTGGCAGATCATTATCATTGCTGCGCTGATGATGAGCATGAAATACCTAAAGGATCTGTCGGCACATCCTATTATAATTTCCCGGTGATTTTCTGTTGTGCTGTTAAAACAAGTAATGTTACCGGGATCGGTTCCTTGTTAGCGTGAACGATGATCTCTTCCTGCAGGCTGGAATACGGAAGCAGCCGCTCAATAAATGGTTTGGCCATTAAACGTTGCGGCGTACTTAGAATAACCATCGATCCATTATTGATAAATCTCAGTATCACACGGAAAGCCGTTTCAAATACTTCCGGTTCATAGTTGATGTCGCTTAGCAACAATAGGTCTGCATCAATTGATTCGGGCAGATCATTCCAGTTCAACATGCAGGCGGTTGCATTATTCAGCCGATTGAGTTCGATAGAAGCCTTCATCATTTCAACAGGCTCAGGCAGGTAATCACTCATCGTGATGGCTTTGCAGTATTTTGCAGCGAGAAGGGAGGGGAGGCCAAGGCCGGCAGCCAGTTCAAGCACTGTCTTATCCCGCAAAAGTGTTGTATGCGTTTCGAGGAATTGGCAAAGACCAATGGCGGCAGGCCAGATCTGCGACCAGTAGGGAAAAGCTGTCTTGTTTTGCCTGTAATGATTTCTTATAAAAGCCGGGTCAGGTATATAAAGACTGATTGAGTGCTTTTCTGTAACAATTGTTTCTATAGAAGCGGCAGGCATATTCATGTCATTGCAAAGATCAGCTATCTGCTGCGGATTATGATCGCCTGTAAAGAATAAGCCCCGGAAAAATCCGGGGCTTATTCTTTGAACTTTATGGTAGATGGCTTATTTGTAAGTGTACTTCACTTCCAGTTCGGATTGCTCTCCGCCTGGCAAGCCCTGTTTTACTGTTGCTTTCTCCGGATTTCCCTTTCCGTTATAGGTGTAAGTGTACTGTACTTTATCTTCAGGCTGTTGATCAGCATCGAAATGATCTTCCACCGTTGTATTTTGTTTGGAAATGTTATACCAGAAAAGCGCGAGCAATTGTCTGTGCTCGTAAAGCGGATTTGTTTTTCCGTCGTATTGAAAGTTCACATAACCAGACGGCTCGAATTGGTCACCCTGCAGCGCAAATGACGTGGTTACTTTGGTGAGATGTCCCTGGCCATTGTAGGTCATATCATATTTGAAGAAAGGTACGAGAACGTCTCCTTCTCCTGCATAAGAAAGAATGCTGCTCTGGAGATTTCCGTTCACGTATTCGTATTCGGTTTCGGCGAATGTCGATCCAAATTGTTTGATAGTGGATTTGACCATTACATTATTCTGATATTCCACTTCCATTTGCTGCCACTGGTTCTCCAATGCGATGATTCTTTTCTGTGCGTCGTATTTCACCGTGAAATCGAGTTCCTCGCCACCCGTGTTCAGTTCAGTTTTTACCAACAGTTTTTTTACAGAACCGTCTGCATTGTACTCAAACTTCATATACTCATCGCCCTGGCTGAACATAGCAATCCTTGTCCCATTAGGGTTATCCGGCCCGCCGGGATTATCGTTTTTATCTTTTTTACAGGCTACCAGCGAAGCGGTAAGTCCGACAGCTAATAGGATACGGGAAACAGTTCTTTTGATAAATGTTGCTTGCATAATAAAATCTTTGTTTTCAGGATTAAGTTTGTTTAACAAAGCAAGCGAATCTTTACACGAGAGCTAAGTGCACCGTGAATGAACTGTATTTTCTAACGACGGAGTTGGGGGAAAGGTGGAACGGGCGGACTTTCGATGCCGTCATTCATTATCCCTCACTTATTTTCATCTGTCCATTTTTGTATGGAATGGGAGAGCGGATCTGAAGAAGCGGATCATCTTCCGCAAGAAGGATAACGCCTTAAAACAAAACAGCATCCGGGTTATGGATGCTGTTTATTATTTTTTTGGGACAGATGTTATACAGAGATATCACCCTCTACTCCGCCGTCCATTTGTTTACCTGACACCGCGGCAATCGCTATTTTTAACATGGATACCAGTTTGCCATTCTTTGTATCCCAGTAATGCCCTTCGTCGGGAACTACGCAGATGAGACTGATCTCCGGATCATCCTTTCCTTTTTCAAACCAGGCTTTTGCGATGGGATTCCAAAGCTCTTCAACTTTTGACTGGTCAACGACTATCCTTGCATGACCCGATAATGACAGATAATGATGCTTACTTGTATCGCTATACATCAGATGAACACTGCTGTTCTCATCGATCTGCTCATTTTTTGAGCTGTCCTTGCGGCTGAGGAACCAAAGAGTTCCATCTTCATCTACTTGTTGTGTACTCATCGGGCGTGAAACGATCTGGCCATTCTCATAAGTACAAAACAGGCAGATCTTTTCTTCCGCCATTTCTCTGATCTTTTCTATTGCGGCTTCATTCCGCAGGTCTTTATGTTGTCCCATATGTTTCTTACAGGAAGATCACAAAACATACCAGTTTGTACGTTGAGGGCGACTGAAAGGGTAGTGAAAGCTTTGTTTAAGAAATGAATCCTGCACATCCATGAAAATTAAACAGAAGTAGATGGCATAATATTTACACTTGAAAAGAAAAAAATATGGCAACAAAAAAGAAAGCCGCAGTGAAGGCATCGGCAAAAAAATCAACAAAAAAATCATCTGCTCCAAAAAAGGCGGTAAAGAAGACTCCCCGGAAGAAGGCGGCGAAAAAGGCAAAGAAAAATAAGCTCGGTGTAAAGAATTCGTTAGTGAACAATATCAATGCGCGTAAAAAGAAAGGAGTATCCCGCCCACGGAAAAAAACGACGATCGATAAAGATCAGTATGATGACATGCAGGACAACTGGGGTAAAAAGAAGTGACATGTAAGAAGATTACCCTGCGAAATTCCTTCCCGTATGCCCACATTTTTAATAAAAGACGAAGGGGAAAGCTGGGAAGGAATTGACGACAATACATTTGCTGAAAGCGGTCAGTCGCCGGTATGTAGCATGATCTGCTCTAACTTCTAAATTGCAGCATGACCAGTAATTTTTCCCTGGGAATTTCCTCTGATGTATAAAAGACATTCACCTTACTGACGTTCTTGCCGTTTTTTATAATGTCTGATGGATGAAAGCTCATGCCCTCATCTCGGGACGACAGGTTAGTAAATTGCCAGTTCTTCAATTGGGTGTTGTGTTCATTTCGTACGATGATCTGCCTGTTTTTCCCGGTCTTACCGCAATGATAGTATTTGATCGTAAGTATATCTGCTGACTGAAGCTTTTCCAGCTGAAGTGTTTTTACCTGCTTCATATCATTACCGAATTGTTGAAGAAGAAGCTTATTGTTCCGGTACACTTCGAATCCTTCTCCACCGGGAGTGGTCGTGAATGCGAA
The DNA here is from genome assembly GCA_040509495.1 of Chitinophagaceae bacterium. GTDB lineage: Bacteria > Bacteroidota > Bacteroidia > Chitinophagales > Chitinophagaceae > Terrimonas_A. Next base: position 26,657 of record JBEVKW010000333.1, read on the forward strand.
AAGAATAATTGACGTTGCTATAACAGATATTGTTATCAGCATCCGGAGTTGCAGGGAGCGTTTCATGATGTTTGTTTTAAGATCATTTAATGGAATATCAATATCAAAGAAACGATCATTCACTGGCTGGAAACGACCTGTTTGACGAAAAGCCGGCCTGGCTTGATGAACCGCCGGAATCGATGCCGGTGATAATAATGCAGAAAAGCCGGGATTGAGCTATCTTCAGCGGAACAATGGTTGTATATGAAAAAGTATGTTCCCTTTATAGCAATGCTGATATTCCTCCATGCGCACGCTGTTTGTGCACAGGGCGATAGCCTTGCGCTGATTGCATTGAACCAGCACATTGATGACCTGGTGGTTAAGCGGGACGTTAAACTGCTGCAAGATCTTTATGCGGATGACTTTGTGTTCAGCCATGGAAGCGGCAAGGTAGAGGGTAAGGATTCATGGCTTAAAACCGTTGGAAAGGCTGTTTATCCATCGCGTCAGCATGATTCTGTTAAAGTGGAATTACATCCCGGCGTTGCGGTGGTAAAAGGCAAAATGGATATCCGGCGGAATGACAAAGATAAAGTGGCGGTGTATCATCTCCGTTATATACGTGTGTATGCATTGCGTGGGAAACAATGGCAGATGATCTCACACAGTACGACCGAGGAAAAGCATGACAACTGATCTTCTCAGTTGCCGGGTTCCTGGCGAAAGATCAATGTAAGCAGCTCATACAGCTTCGGGTGTTTTTCTTTGAGTAGTTCCGGTCTTTCAAAAAAATACTCTGACACAACAGCAAAGAATTCTCCCTGGTTGGTAGCGCCGTATGGATTGATGTCAGATTTATCGGCCAGGATCCGTTTGATCTCTTTGTGCATCAGCTCGAGCCAGGGCAGGATATATTTTCTGTTCAGAATAAATTCCGGCACTCCGTCCACACTGCCGTCCGTTTTATCCACGAGATGAACAAATTCATGAATAGCCGTGTTGCCTTTACCAGTCTTATTGAGGAAATCCTGCCGCAACTGATGTTGGGATAGGATCATAACGTTCTGATAAGGACCTGAACCGACCATTCCAAGCGTATCCCGGCCATGTCCTTCCTGCGCAAATTCCTGGTTGAAAGAGTCTGGATAGAGCAGTACCTCATTCAATTGTACATACTCCCATCCCGGAAATCCGAAAATCGGTATAATAGCACTGGCTGCCACCAATACACGGTCGATTTCTTCCACGGTAGTATTAATGCCCGTGATTCTCACCTTTGCAAGAAACCCCTGCATTCGTTGTTCAAACTCGTTTTTTTTCTGCTGCGGCAATTCTTCATAAAATGGAACATGCTGCAACAGGAGCTGCCTGGATGAATCAGGAAGTGGTGTCGAAGGAATTACAGCAGCCGGTTTCTTTCTCAGAAAGAAAAGTGCAGCAGCGATCATGATCAGGGCCAGCACTAATATGCCGGCAAGAAAAATATCCATCCTGCAAATGTAGGAAGTGTACTTTTTTATCCGTCTATGTTGAAAAATTAACCTGCTGTTTTTATTTTAGATAAATAGACGAGATTTAACTAAATAATCCATATGAAAAGGCTTTTATTACTTCTTTGTATTATTCAATTGGCTGCAGGTTCTTTCGGTCAAACAGTCAGCCGGCACGGAAAACTGAAAGTGACCGGAACTCAACTGCTGGATCAGTATGGCCAGCCGGTTGTTTTGCGGGGCATGAGTTATGGATGGCATTGTTTGTGGCCGAGATTTTATAACGCGGGTTCGGTAAAGTGGTTAAAGAACGACTGGAACATAAATGTAGTACGGGCAGCACTTGGTGTTGAACTCGGTGATAGCAGCTATTTGAAGCGGCCCGATTGGTCAAAGCAAAAGATCAAAGCAGTTATTGATGCAGCGATCAGAGAGGATCTGTACGTGATCATTGACTGGCACAGCCATAATATAAACCTGAAGGAAGCAAAGGCATTTTTTGCGGAGATGGCGGAAACATATGGGAAGAACCCTCATGTGATCTACGAGATCTTTAACGAACCCGATGAAGAAACCTGGGCCGAAGTAAAGGAATATTCCATGGAGATCATCAACGTGATCAGGGAAAAAGATCCGGATAATATCATCCTGGTCGGTTCTCCGCATTGGGATCAGGATATTCATATCGTGGCAGATGATCCGTTGAAAGGTTTTGCAAATATCATGTATACCCTGCATTTCTACGCTGCAACACACAAACAGTCATTGCGTGACCGTGCTGATTACGCATTGCAGAAAGGGATACCGTTGTTTATTTCGGAGTCCGCCGGAATGACGGCTTCCGGCGATGGCGCGCTTGATGAGGCGGAGTGGCAAAGGTGGATCGACTGGGCGGAGAAGAACAGGATCAGCTGGATCACCTGGTCTGTATCTGATAAAAATGAAACCTGTTCCGTGTTGCTTCCGTCCGCACCATCGAAAGGAAAATGGAAAGACCGTGATCTTAAAAAGTCTGGCATACGCACAAGAGCGTTACTGAGGAAATATAATAAGTAATAAGATCAGTGGCAGTATGCGAAAAATAGGGAATTTATTTCCGTGCTCTCCACCATTTAGATCAATGTTGTTAGTCTAGCCCCGGTGCGTTGCTCACTACACGTCAACTTAAGGTTTGCGTGGCGTCGAAGTATCGCAGCGAAAACAACCATCGCAAATCTTTATGTTCGCCGGCCTCTCCGCGTATTGCCGCGTCCGCCGCGTTACTTCGGGGCCGCTAACTAAACGATATTGAATTTAAAGTCTAACGCAACGGGCGGCCGCTTGGGTGACCTGTTCGTTGCCTTTTTCAGCATAATTTCCTGCGGATTATTGCAACCTTCCGGAGCAGGTATAATTACTATTAAAAAAAGACTGGAAGGCGTTTCTTCTATTGCCGTCTTTTTCATTACATTCATAGATCACCGGGCACTTTCCGCGAAAATGATCTCTATGCAACGACTGGCATCCTGTTTAATATTCCTCATCAGTTCTCTGTTTTTACATGCACAAACCACGAACAGATCAAGTAATGGTCAGTTGCAGGTAATTGCGTATTATTCGGGCAATGCTGCTCAGCTTGCGCAGTATCCTGTTGAAAAGCTGACGCATATCATTTACAGTTTTTGCCATCTGAAGGGTAACCGGCTGAATGTTGATAATGCCAATGATACGGCAACGATCAGAACGCTGATCGCCGCGAAACAGCGAAACCCGTCACTGAAGGTAATGCTGTCACTGGGAGGATGGGGTGGTTGCGAACAATGCTCTCCTGTATTTGCAACAGAGGTGAACCGTAAAGTTTTTGCATCTTCTGTAAAGCAGCTTTGTGATTATTTCGGTGCCGATGGGATTGACCTGGATTGGGAGTATCCTGCGATCAAAGGGCATCCGGGTCATCCGTACAGTAAAGATGACAGGCAAAATTTCACTTCGTTGATCGTGGCCTTGCGGGATTCGCTTGGGTCGCAACGCGAGATCAGTTTTGCTGCAGGCGGATTGGATAATTTTCTCCAGGAGTCTGTTGAATGGTTGAAAGTAACGCGGTTGGTTGACCGGATCAATCTGATGAGTTATGACCTTGTAGGAGGCTTTGATACAGTTACGGGGCATCATACGCCATTATATTCAAACAGCTCGCAGCTATCCTCCGCAGATCATGCGATCAATTACCTGGTTAAGATCGGTGTGCCTGCTGATAAGATTGTGATTGGTGCAGCATTTTACGCGCGGACATGGGTCAATGTTCCTCCTACGAACAATGGTTTGTATCAACCGGGGCGATTTAAAAGTTTTATACCGTATCAGTCTTTTGCAGAACAATTATCCACTAAAAGCGGCTTTGTTTTTTATTATGATAGTGTGGCGAAGGCCTCTTATGCTTATAACGCGAAAAAGAAAGAGTTTGCAACATTTGATGATGAACGATCCATTCGTTTGAAAACATCATATGCTCTCAAGAATAAATTGAACGGCATTATGTTTTGGGAGCTTACATTAGACAAGCCTTCTAAAGGATATGTTGATTTAATAGATTCTATCAAATCAACTGCTGCTCACTGATCACCTCCCCATCGGTAGGTTGGGATATTGAATCCGGCAAGATCAAGCACCCGATCAACGACCGTTGCTGCAAGATCCTCAAGTGTTTTAGGTTTGCTGTAGAAGGATGGAGTAGCAGGGCAGATTATTCCTCCGGCAAGCGTAAGTGTTTCCATATTCCTGATATGTACGAGGTTGTATGGCGTATCGCGAACAACACAGATCAGTTTTCTTCTTTCTTTCAGGATAACATCCGCTGCACGGGTGATGAGGTCATTGGAAATACCGGATGCGATCCGGCCAAGTACGCCCATTGAACAGGGCACAATGATCATATTCTCATACTTTCCCGATCCTGATGCAAATGGCGCCATGAAATCCGTAGTGCTGAAAAATTTTGCAGGCAATTGCTCATAGGAGTTATCATCCAATTCAGTTTGCCAAACCTGTTTGGCATTTTCAGTCATTACCACTGCAAGATTTGAACATTGTTCGGGAATGGCTGCAAGTTTTTGCAACAATTGGCGGGCATATATTGATCCGCTGGCTCCTGTAATGGCGACGACTGTTTTTTTCATACTGTTGGTCATGCAAATGTCCGCATTAGAATGTAGATAACAACATTTTTGCGCAAACGTTTGCATTTTTTCAAAAGTTAATATACGGTCAAAATTCAACGTTTCGACATTGAGATGAATCAATAAAACATGTTTTGATCGCCGTTGATTAAAAAAAATGGCGAAAAAGTTTTTGTGTTAATTTATTAATAACGATATTGCTCATGAATTTTCATAGGATAAGGTTTAATGGTTAATGGTTTTTGATTAGGGCCCTCCCGGATTTATTCGGGAGGTCTTTTTTTTTTGAGGTACGTTACCGGAATTTAACAAAAACTGACCATATTTTAACCTTTCCTCTGCAACACCACTTAACCTTTTACGGGTTCTCCCATTATTTTTTTCAGCTTCACATACACTCCATTGGTCCAGCCGAAACCATCCTGGTTTTTATATTCTCCGCCACCTGCGAGCAGGTCAGTATTCACTACATTATATTTTTCCATCAACTTACCGGTGCGTTTAAATACTTTCTCAACATTGCTTGTCCATTGCTGCGCAATTTTTTCACCCAGATCATTCCGGCCGTATTTTATCGCTGCTTTATATCCGATCCATTGAAGGGGAGCCCACCCGTTTGGTGCGTCCCACTGCTGCCCTGTCTGATAAGGTGTAGTGATCAGTCCGCCTTCTTTAAGAAAATCCCGCTCAAGCCTGTTCAGTACTTTTTCCGCCTGTTGTTTGGATGCCATCCCGCAGAATAGCGGATAAGCCATTGCCATAGTGAGTTTACCGGAAGATTTTTTTTCGATAAAATTATAGTCGCAATATGTTTCAAGTTCTTCATTCCAGCAGAATGAATCAATTGCTTTCTGGCGATTCATTGCTTTCTCTTCATAGCCCGCAGCAGTTTCTGGTTTTCCGTCAAGAATATATGCTTCTGCCATCATTTTTTCAAGATGCCATAAAAGGCAGTTCAGATCTACAGGGATGAGTTCGCAGGTATTAATGGTGGTGATCTTCTGTCCATCGCGGAACCACCTGCCTGAAAAGTCCCAGCCCGATTCACATGCGCCCCGGACATGGCGGTAATGATCGGATGGATCTGCAATCGCATGTTCATGTGTTTTTAGATCTGCGGCATACCCTTCCAGTCTTGGTGTATTCATTTCATCCCAAAACCGGTTCAGTACTGTTCCATCTGGCATCAGCGCAGTACGTGCGGCAGCATTGTGTTCATCTGTTAAAAGACTGGCATCATGCATCCAGAAATTATACTCTGCGGTGAGTTGCGGTAAATATTTCAGTGCAACAAGATCGCCCCGTTCTTCCTGCAGGAGATCGATCATGTGTGAGAAGAAGGGTGGTTGCGAACGTGTGAGAAAGTAGGTGCGGTTGCCGTTGGGGATCAGTCCGAAATTATCGATCAGGTAGGCGAAGTTATCGACCATGTCTTCGATCTTCTGTGTCATGCCGGCCACTTGTAATCCGAGCATGGTGAAGTATGTATCCCAATAGAAGATCTCGCGGAATCTTCCGCCCGGCACGATTGATGATTTCGGCAGAGGGATCAGTGTACCGCCACCTTCATGGGGATGGCGGGAAAGAATTTCCCATAACCGGCTGATGTGTTCATCAATGGGGAAATTCCAGGGTTCTTTGGGTTGTGGAATTGGCTGGGGCAAACGGAAGTGGGCGGTGATGAAAGACATCAGGTCGCCTTCTCCGGCGCGTTTAAATGCCTTATATCGCTCCAGTATTTCCGCTACAGGAAATACCGGGGTGCAATCTGCGAAGGTTTTCTGGTCGGGGAAAATGCGTTGTAATTGCACATCAGTGAAGAGCTCCTGGAGATCGTCAAGGTAGAAGAGTTCAGGATGTTTGAGCATTGTTACGTTTCGGGAAGCGTTGCAACAAATGCGCCATCCTGCTAATTGATCGGGGTAGCAGGAAAGTGGCGCGATCATCTGACCGTTGCGCCGTTGCGTTCCTGCTACCCCAGATCGATCCGGTATAGCTGTGCTGTGTTTTTATACGGTTCTCAGAACCCTTTTGACGTTGGTGGCGTTGCCGTTTTCACCGTATTCTCATTGCCGAGATTGGCAATCACCCAATTGGTCATCTTGCTCCACAAATGAAAGGAAGTATTATCCATCGCTCCTGAGATCCCATGATTTTTATTCGGATAATAAGCACTTTCGAAATCAATATTACTTTTTACCAGCGCGGTGATCATCTGTGTCGCATTCTGGAAATGCACGTTGTCATCTGCCGTGCCATGGATGATCAGGTATTTACCTTTGATCTTATCTGTATGGTTGATTGGCGAGTTGTCGTCATAACCTTTCGCGTTCTCTTGCGGCGTGCGCATATATCGTTCTGTGTAGATGTTGTCATAAAAGCGCCAGTTGGTGACAGGTGCAACCGCAATAGCTGCAGAGAATACATCTGCTCCTTTGGTGATCGCAAGCGAACTCATAAAGCCACCGTAGCTCCATCCCCAATGACCAATGTTCGAGGCGTCAACATAAGAAAGTTTACCAAGATATTTTGCAGCATCCATCTGGTCTTCTATTTCAAATTTGCCAAGTTGCAGGTAGGTTTTCTTTTTGAATTCCTGCCCACGGAAACCTGTGCCCGTATTGTCAACGCTTACAACGATAAATCCTTTTTCAGCCAGCAGTTGATGCCAGAAGCTTACCGCGCCAAACCGGTTTGCGACCTGCTGCGAACCAGGGCCACCGTAATTGCAGAACAATACAGGGTATTTTTTTGATGGATCAAATGTTGTTGGTTTGATCATCCATCCGTTCAATGTATCGCCTTTGCTGTTAGGGATACGAAGGAATGCTGCTTTGCTGATCGCGTATTCATCCATCTTTGCTTTCAGTTTCGAACTTTCGTTCACCACTTTCAACAGCTTTGCTGTGGTTGCTTTTTTATCGGTGACGATATCATACAATGAAACGGTTTGTGGCGTATTGATATCTGAACGATAGTCGTAGAATTGCGTCATGGCATCACTCAGTACGATTCGATGCCAGCCTTCTCCCTGAGTCAGCTGATACGTTTTTTTACCGGCAAGGTCGGTAACAAACAGATTTCTATCCATCGGTGTTGGATAAGCCATTGTATAGAATACGCGTTTGTTCACTTCATCTACAGCGTCGATCCCCGTTACCTCGTAATTGCCTTTGCTGATCTGTATTTTACTTTTCCCATCGATGCTGTAGCTGTAGATATGATTGTACCCATTCATTTCGCTGGTGAAGAGAAAGCTTTTGCCGTCTTTCAGGAATTGCAGATCATCGTTGATATCGATGTAGTATTTGTTCTGTTCTTCATACAGTGATCTGCTATTCCCTGTAACAGGATCGGTCAGCAATAGTTTGAGATTATCCTGGTGGCGGTTCATCCAGAATACGATCAGTTCATTGTCTGCCTGCGTCCATTTGATGCGGGGAATGTAGATGTCTCCCTGTTCGTATTGTGCTTTCACATCATTACCATTCGCAACGGTGTAAATATGGATCTCTACTTTCGAATTTGCGTCACCTGCTTTGGGGTACTTGTAAGTATATTGCTTGTTGTAGGCGTTATCGAATTCAGTGAATTCATATTGCCTGACTTCACTTTCGTCGAAGCGATAATAGGCGAGGTAATTTCCCTTCGGGCTCCACTGGTATGCCTGTGTAAAGGAGAATTCTTCTTCGTATACCCAGTCACAGTTTCCATTGATCACCTGGTTCCATTTACCATCAGTAGTAACTGCTTTGGCAGTGCCGCCGGCGATATCATAGATATAAAGGTTATTGTCTTTTACGTAGGCTATTTTAGATCCATCCGGGGAAAAGCCCGGATGCAGGATCTTTGCTGTATCCAGCTTCAGCGTTTTTTGCGTAGCGTTATTAAAAAGGTAAACGATGGATTTGGCGGAGTGGCGGTAGATGGGTTCTGTTTGTGTTTTGATCAGTGTCATTCCGTTCGAAGAAGTGATGTCATCTATCTTCAGCGCTTTGCCGCTTTCGTCTGTAGCCTTTGAAAGATCGGGTTCAGGTGCTTTGACGGCAGAAGCAAATTCAGGCCTAACGGCCTCGCCGCGGAATGTTCCCTTTTTGTAAATGTCTTCGAGCGTGATCTGCTTTTTCTGTGCCAAAGAGAATAAGGGCGCCAGCAGGAGCAGGCATATGAAACGATTCATGTTTTCCTTTTAAGTGATAGATTATTTATGTACAAGCCGAAAGTAAAAAGTCAAAAATAAAACAGTGTGCTTTTACTTTTGACTTTTTACTTTTACGTAGTTGTGTGTAACTATTTATTCTTAGGTCGCTGAGTGAGATAGTCGAAACGCTTTCCTGTTACTTCAGCCATATCAGGAATAGCTTCTACTTTATACGCTCCTGCGTCCAGTTTTGTTTTCGTTTCAGAGAAGGCATTCAGTGTTGCTTCGATATCTGCATCCGTATGTACTGCGGTTGGTATCAAACGGTAGATGATATGTCCTTTAGGGATCACAGGATATACCACGATAGAGCAGAAGATGTGGTAATTTTCCCGGATATCCATCACCATGGCTGTTGCTTCTTCCACGCCGCCTTTCATATACACTGGAGTAACAACAGAATCTGTTTTGCCGATATCAAATCCTCTTTCTTTCAGTCCTTTTTGCAGTTTGAGGGCGTTTTCCCAGAGTTTGTCTTTCAGCTCAGGTTGTGTGCGCAGCAGTTCGAGACGTTTCAGGTTGCCGATCACCAGGGGCATTGGAAGGCTTTTGGCAAAGATCTGGCTGCGGATATTGTACCGGATGTAGTCGATGATCTTGCGGTCGCCGGCAATGAAAGCACCGATCGAGGCCATTGATTTTGCGAAGGTAGAGAAGTAAAGATCGATCTGGTCCTGCACACCCTGTTCTTCGCCAGCGCCGGCGCCGGTTTTACCGAGTGTACCGAATCCGTGTGCATCATCCACGAGGAGGCGGAATTCGTATTTTTCTTTCAACGCTGCTATTTCTTTCAGTTTACCCTGATCGCCGGCCATGCCGAATACACCTTCTGTGATCACGAGGATCCCGCCGGCTTTTTGTTTTTCGATCAGTGCGGTGCCGCGCTGCAGTTGTTTTTCGAAATCTTCCAGGTCGTTATGCTTGAATACATACCGGTGACCGGGGTGAAGGCGGAGGCCATCGATGATACAAGCGTGGCTTTCGGCGTCATAGATGATGATATCATGTCTGCTGCAGAGGGCATCGATGAGGCTCACCATACCCTGGTAGCCGAAGTTTACAAGGATCGCATCTTCTTTTCCTTCGAATGCCGCGAGTTCCGCTTCAAGTTGTTCGTGATAGTCACTGTTTCCGCTCATCATTCTTGCACCCATTGGGAGTGCCAGTCCGAAATCACGGCCTGCATCAGCATCTGCCTTTCTTACTTCGGGATGGTTAGCCAGGCCAAGGTAATTATTCAAGCTCCACACGATCATTTCTTTTCCGCGGAATTTCATCCGGCTGCTGATATCACCTTCCAGTTTAGGAAATGCGAAGTATCCATGCGCTCTCTCACGATGCTGGCCGATCGGCCCGTAATTCTTTAATAAACGCTCGAAAATATCTGCCATATTAAGAAATTGTTACAGGTTTTTTAACTGCGCAAAGGTAAGGGATTCGGGGGTTTGGTGAGGCAGGTCGTTTGGAGATCGTTGCTGGTTGCCCGTTGTCCGTTGCCTGGCTTTTAAAACGAAAAAACCTTCCCGGAAGGAAGGCTCTTTCAAAGTTTATTCTATTTATCCGGACAACGGTGAACGGACAACGGTTAACGATCTAGATGACCAGCAACGCATCTCCATAACTGAAAAAACGGTACTTATCCTTGATTGCTTTTTTATATGCTTCCATAGTCAGCTCGTAGCCCGCAAATGCGCAGGTCATAATGAGCAGGCTGGTTTTGGGAAGATGGAAGTTGGTCACCAGTGAATCTGCGATATTGAACTCATAGGGAGGGTGGATGAACATATTGGTCCAGCCTTCAGATGGTTTCAGCAGTTTTTGTGCGGTAAAGGATGATTCCAGTGCACGCATGGTAGTAGTGCCAACGGAGCAGATACGGTGGCCGTACTCTTTTGCACGGTTCACGATCTTGCAGGCTGTTTCGTCGATATTGTAATATTCAGCGTCCATTTTATGTTTGCTGAGATCTTCCACTTCGATCGGGCGGAACGTGCCCAGGCCGGTGTGGAGGGTTACTTCTGCGAAACGGACACCTTTGATTTCCAGGCGTTTGATCAACTCGCGGCTGAAGTGCAGGCCCGCAGTGGGAGCGGCAACAGCACCTTCATGTTTTGCATAAACAGTTTGGTAGCGCTCTTTATCTTCTTCGTCGGGTTTGCGTTTGATGTATTTGGGGAGTGGTGTTTCACCCAGTTTTTCCAGTTGTTCGCGGAAACCTTCTTCGCTTCCTTCCCAGAGGAAACGGATGGTACGGCCACGGCTGGTCGTGTTATCGATCACTTCTGCTACCAGGTCTTCCTGTTCGCCGAAATAAAGTTTATTACCTACACGGATCTTACGGGCAGGATCAACGATCACATCCCAGAGCCTGTTAGGCTTGTTCAATTCGCGCAGCAGGAACACTTCGATCTTCGCACCGGTCTTTTCCTTCCTGCCGTACATGCGGGCGGGAAATACTTTGGTGTTGTTAACAGCAAAAACGTCTTTATCGTCGAAATAGTCGAGGATGTCGCGGAAATGTTTGTTTTCAATCTGGCCTGTATGACGGTGAACCACCATCATACGGGCATCTTCACGTTTTTTTGCAGGATTTTGAGCGATAAGGTTTAGAGGAAGGTCGAATCGGAACTGCGAAAGCTTCATGTGTTTTGAGTCTTTTTTTCTTAAATGGGCTTTGTCTCCTGATCCCACCAACAGGGCGGAAGCAACTCTTATGAGACAAATTTCAGCTTCATGACGCAAACCGGTATCTGATACCTGAGGAGGGAACGCCAATCCCCGGTCTTACGGCACCGGGCCTGGTCATGCGGATAGCTTAAGGCGGGCAAAGGTACAAATAAAACGGCCGAAACCCTTTTTTTCGTACCCTGGATTTTTCGCCAGCTTAAATCTATTGATTTTCAGTCGAATAATTTATTTTTTTGGCAAAATTTTCCGCGATCGGCAAAACAGATTTGACCTCAGGCCGTTTCAATAAAGTAGTAACTTGGCAACAAAGTAAAAGTCAACATTTAAAAGTTAGATAATACTCCTCCGGTAGAACGGAAAATCAATCAGTGCCCGGGTAGTGTTTTTTACTGTTAAATGTTGACTTTTTACTTAGTGCGGGATTGATTATAAGTATTTTAAAGCGAGCTTTCGACTATGAAAAGATTTGTTTTTCTCCTCTTGTGTACGCTGCCTATTCTTGCCGAAGCCCAGATAAAAACCCGGACCCGTAATTATCCCAGCCTTTTATGGGAGATCAGTGGAAATGGTTTGAAAAGTCCGTCTTATCTCTTCGGAACGATGCATGTAAGCAGCAAACTTGCATTTCATCTGGCCGACTCGTTCTATATAGGTATCCGTAATGCCGATGTGGTGGCGCTGGAGACCAACCCGGAGTCATGGCAGGAGGATATGAGCCGCTATGAGCTTGATAACGGCTATGGATCCTACCGCGGAAAATATGCGGCGGCACTTGTGCCTTCAGACTATCTACGGATGCGCACCCTGCGCTTTGGCAAGTATGATGACAAGATCGAACGTGCCCTGCACAGCAACCCTTCCACCATCAATAATCTGCTGTATCGCAGCTATGGAAATGCTTCAAGCGATTTTGAAGAAGACACTTATCTTGATATGTATATTTACCAGTGCGGTAAAAAATGGGGAAAGAAAGTAGCCGGCGTTGAACGGTATGGAGAAAGCATGAGGTTAATGGCTGAAGCCTACCGGGATGCAGCTAAAGATAAGGGCCGCCGGGAGCGGAGCTTCGACCAGGATGAGAATTTCTCGTCCGGGAAATTGCAGGAGGCGTATAGAAGTGGCAATCTTGACTGGCTCGATTCCATCAATAAATTCAATAGCTTCTCCCGCGCATTCGATGAAAAGTTCCTGTACAAGCGAAACGAAATACAGGCAGGATCGATTGATTCCATTCTGAAATCAGGACAATCATTATTTGTCGGCGTAGGTGCCGCACATCTTCCCGGAGGAAGAGGTGTGATAGAAATGCTTCGCGAAAAAGGCTACAAACTTCGCCCTGTAAAAATGGGCGCGAGGGATAGCCAGCATAAAGGCCAGGTAGAAAAGATCCGGGTGCCTGTCAGATTTACAACGCAAACAGCAGACGATGGATTTTTTAAGGTGGATATCCCGGGTAAGTTCTATCAACTGGGGGAAGATCCTGCGATCGATCAACGGCAGTATGCAGATATGGCGAACGGGGCATACTACATGGTGTCACGCATCATTACAAGTGCATGGATGTGGGGGCAGTCGGCTGACCGCGTACAGCGTGTGGTAGACAGCATGCTGTATGAAAACATCCCTGGAAAGATCATCAGCAAAACAACCGTTGTCCGCAATGGATATCCCGGTATCGATATCATCAACAAAACCCGCAGGGGAGATATTCAGCGGTATAATATTTTTATAACGCCATCCGAGATACTGATTTTCAAAATCAGCGGAACAGGTGATTATGTAACACAGGGAACGGAAGCGCAACGTTTCTTTTCAAGTATACAATTTAAAGAGCGTCAGCTTGCGGCAGGTGCAACCGGCTGGAAAAAATATTCACCAGCTTATGGCGGCTTCACCGTAGATATGCCGCACGAACCATTCACCGGAAATAACGGAAACTGGATATTTGATGCTGAAGAAAAGAGCTCGAATACGCAGTACAGAGTGCTGAGAACAGATATTCATAATTATCGTTTTGTAGAAGAGGATACTTTTGATCTGGGACTTATGGAAGAAAGCTTTGCCGCATCTGAGTTCATCGACAAACAACTTAGCCGGCAACACACAACAGTGAATGGTTATCCGGCACTTGACCTGAAATATAAAGACAAGCAAGGCGCTACTTATCTTGTCAGATTTCTGATCCAGGGGACACGCTACTATACGCTCATCGCACATGGTCAGCAGGAATTGCCTGTGATGAAAAACTTTATTAATTCATTCGCGCCAAAGCCATTGATCTATCCGCAGCCAGTTTTGCGAACGGATACATCCTTATTCTTCCAGGTAAAAACACCGGTGTTCCCCGATTCTCAAAAAGAAAAGATCGATCTTCCTTCCACCGGTTTATATAATTACTCAACAGACGATGATCGTGATGAACTGGCTTCGGGCATATTCCGCACGAATTCGATCGGCAATGACACAACAGGCGAAAAAGTTTTTGTAAGTTTCTTTCGCTCCCCGCGATACGCATACCTGGAAGACAGTGCCGTCCTTGAAAAAGAACAGCTGTTTGGCGATTCATCCTGGATCGTAAGAAAAAAGACGGTTACCACACTGCCCAACAAAATGAAAACATGGGAAGTGATACTGAGCGATTCCGGAAGCAGCCGCCTGCTGTGGGAAAAGACTTTTTATAAAGACGGCATTGGTTTTTCGATCATGACGCAGGGAGATACCCTCACCGCGCCAAGCTCATTTGTAAAATCATTCTTTGATACCTTTACGCCCGCAGATACCCTGCAGGGAAGTGATATGTTCGTGAAGAAATCGGATCTTTTCTTCGAAGACTTCCTGAGTAAAGACAGTGTAGCACACCGCAGGGCGGTGAAAGGCGTGTACTCAGTTAAACTCGATTCTTCTGATATAGGTGGCTTAAAAAAAGTAATTGGATCGATCGGATGGACTGAGAAAGATTATCTGGGCCTGAAGAAGCAATTGATCCGTAAGCTGAGTACAATGCAGGACCCCGCAGCTACAAATTACCTGAAAGAACTTTACCAGGCAGCGGGTGATACACTGGAATTGCAGTATGCGATCCTCGGTTCCATGATGGGCCAGCAAACATCTTATTCATATAAAACATTCCGGGATATCGTCATGGGTGAACCGCCTGTACTGAGTCTTAATGATGACCGTACCGGTAATTCTGCTTATCGTTATACGGGTGCGGGTAGTGAAATCCGCCTGGTAGAGGGGCTTGGGGATTCACTGAAACTCGCCAGGACCATATTACCGGATATCCTGCCGCTGATCAACCTGGATGATTATAAGTACCCGATGATGACATTGCTTAGCCAGATGATCGATAGCGGATGGATAAAACCGGATGATTACAAACCATATTATCAGCGTTTCCTGCTGGAGGCTAAACAAGAGTGGAAAAGACAGGTGATCAGCGAGAAACAGAAAGCGATCGATAAAGCAAAAGAAGCGCAGGATGATGCCCTGATCATGTCGCCCTATTACAGTGACTCAGATGATGAAAGAGAGTCGGGGAACGATAACCTGAATCTGTACGCGAACCTGCTGATGCCGTACTGGGACAAGGATAAACAAGTACCCGCATTGTTGAATCAACTGCTTGCCTCATCGGATAAAAAGCTGAAGTACTCCATGCTGATCTCGCTGATACGTATGAAGAAGGCCTATCCGGACACGCTGATCAATTATTTCGCCGGATTGGATGAATACCGGTATTCCCTTTATGAAGATCTCGAAGAGCTCGGGAAGAGTAAACTTTTTCCGGTTGCAGCCAATAATCAGCTGGCACTTTCACGCGGTAAACTTCTTGCCGACAATAGCAGAAAGCCGGATTCACTGGTGTTTGTTGAAAAGCTAAAAGCAAACGTGAAAGGACGTGAAGGTTGGGTGTATTTCTTCAAGTATAAGCTCAGGAAAGATGATACGCGTTGGGGCATCGCTTCTGTGGGACTTATTCCTCTCGATTCAACCAAATTTGAATGGGAAGTAAGTCCGGGTAAAGAGAGTTATGATGAAGATCTGGACGAGTACGAGAGCGAGTATGATTTCACCGGGTTCTCCGAAACCAAATTGAAAGAGGATGAACCGGAGATAGCGCAGTTTCTGAAGGAGTTAAAAAAGATGCTGTATTCGAAAAGGAAAAGTGCCAAAGAGTTCTATGGCCGTTATGACAGGATGAGTAATGACTATGAGGAAATGAATATCAGCATTGAGGAGGAGCCTGAATAGGTTCAGGTTGATCCTGGTGTGATAGATGGCATTGCTGACCTGGCTCCGATCGATGCATGGAAGGAATTGCGGATCCTTTTTTTGATTACAGGAATTCCTGCGGTCAGGGCAGAGCGCCAGTGTAAATTAAAAACCTTTTGGAATTGCTGCGATCAGCCGTTGCGTATATGCTGATTGCGGGTGATTGTAAATATCGTCAGCTTCACCGGTTTCTTCTATTCTGCCTTTATTCATCACCATGATCCTGTCGCTGATATAGCGTACCACGGAAAGGTCATGTGAGATAAAGACGACGGTAAACCCGAATTCACTTTTCAGATCGTTCAGCAGGTTGAGCACTTGTGCCTGAACGCTTACGTCCAGTGCGGAAACAGATTCGTCGCAAACGATGAATGAAGGATTAAGTGCAAGCGCCCGCGCGATCACGATACGCTGTCTTTGTCCTCCCGAAAATTCATGCGGGTAACGGTTATAGTGCTCGGGTTTTAACCCTACTTTATCGAGCAGTTCTTTTACCCGCTCCTTGCGGTTCTTATCCGATGAAAGGATCCCGTGTACTTTCAATGGTTCGGCAATGGCAGAGCCAACAGTCAGTCTTGGGTTCAACGAAGAATAGGGGTCCTGGAAAACGATCTGCAGGTCCTTTCGCATGGCCCGTAGATCCGGTTTACTCACGGTGGTAAAGTCGCGCCCCTGGTAATAGATCTTCCCTGCTGTGGGATTGATCAGCCGGAGAATGGTTCTTCCGAGTGTTGTTTTACCGCAGCCGCTCTCTCCAACAAGTCCGAGTGTTTCTCCTTTGAACACATCAAAGCTCACATCATCTACAGCTTTGATATACTGCGTGGTCTTCCCTAAGAACGTCTTCTTGCCGGGAAACCAAACGCTGAGATGCTCAGCATGCAACAGTACTTCTGTCTTAAAGTCCCTTGTGATCTTTGGCGCAACATCATGTTGCTTTGTGTTCGTTGGCAGCCAGTCGCGTTCATTCGCGTTAAGGAAATCACTGACTACCGGTAGCCGCTCTCCCTTTCTATGCAATACCGGACGGCATGCAAGCAATCCTTTTGTATAAGGATGTGACGGCTTTGCGAAAAGCGTCTGTACATTATTTTGTTCAACGATCTCTCCTTTATACAGCACGAGTGTTCTGTCTGCAATTTCCGCAACAACGCTCAGGTCATGCGTAATAAAGATCACGCCCATTCCCGTTTGCTGCTGAAGCTCTTTGATGAGGTGCAAAATGGTCTGCTGAACCGTTACATCGAGGGCCGTCGTGGGCTCATCGCAGATCAGTAATGACGGTTCGCAGGACATGGCCATCGCGATCATCACCCGTTGTTTCTGTCCTCCGCTTAACTGATGGGGATAGCGGTTGTAAAGTAACTCGGGTGTTGGCAATTGTACTTTTTCCATCCATTGCAGTGCAAGTTGACGGGCGCTGCTTTTGGAAATTTTCCTGTGAGCTAAAATTGCTTCTCTTATTTGTTCGCCGCAGGTGAGCACGGGATTCAAAGACGTCATTGGCTCCTGGAAGATCATGGCGATCTTGTTACCCCGGATGCTTTGCAATTGCGCGGGCGGGGCGCTGAGGATGTCTATTGCTGTTTGGCCGTTTTCGCTGAATGTGATCGTGCCGGACGTGTACACCGCCGGCGGTGATGGCAGCAGTTGCAGTATAGCCAGGGATGTAACAGATTTACCGGAACCGGATTCTCCCACGAGTGCAACGATCTCGCCTTTATTCACGGTCAGGGAAATTCCTTTAAGCGCGCGGGAGTTGCCAGCCGCGGATATAAAGTCGATACAAAGATCCTGTATACGAAGAAGCGGCTGCATTTATTGGGGTACTACTTTGATGGTCAGTTTGCGTGGCGGAGTCGGATAATACGCCATGCACACTGCACAATCTTTATCTTTTGCAGTATCAATGGTGAAAAAGAATTCATCCCCTTCATTGATGGTTGAAGGGAAGTCGCATGGATTGGCCAACCCGAATGCATTTGCGAATGATTTTCCTTTTGATTCATCCGTCCAGCTGGAATTGATCAGCGAAGTGTCAATATTCCCTTCCAGCAGCGTGAGGGTATAGTTCATACACAATGCTTTTGTTTCCAGTCTTGCCTTGTATGTATTGCCTTCGCTTTTTTTGCTGCCACATTTGTTAGCGGAAGCTGATAATACAATGAGCCCGGAAGCCAGCAGGAACATTTTCATAAAAGGACATTTAGGTTAGCAATAAAAGTTTAGAACTTCAGGTGTCTTACAGTCAGCCCGTCATTGAGTAGTTGCTTCAATGAGTCAATGCCGATCTTCAGATGCCTCTCCACGAATTGTGCCGTAATTGATTTGTCGCTTTCTTCTGTTTTAACTCCTTCCGGGATCATCGGCTGATCGCTTACGAGCAGGAGCGCCCCGGTCGGGATCTTATTGAAAAACCCGACAGTAAAGATGGTGGCGGTTTCCATATCGATGGCATAAGCTCTTACTTTCTGCAGGTATTCTTTGAATACTTCGTCATGTTCCCAAACGCGGCGGTTGGTGGTATACACGGTACCGGTCCAGTAATCTACTGCATAATCCCTGATCGTTGTTGATACGGCTTTTTGCAGTGCGAAAGCTGGCAGTGCAGGTACTTCTGCCGGGAAGTAGTCATTGGAGGTACCTTCGCCACGGATAGCTGCGATTGGCAATATCAGGTCGCCCAGTTTATTCCTTTTTTTTAAGCCCCCGCATTTGCCGAGGAACAGTACTGCTTTGGGAGAAATGGCGCTCAGCAGATCCATCACGGTTGCGGCAGTCGGGCTACCCATCCCAAAATTGATGATCGTTATATTTTCCGCCGTAGCACATTGCATCGGGCGCCCTTCGCCGATCACGGGCACATTATTCCATGATGCGAACATGTACACATAATTGCTGAAGTTGGTCAGCAGGATGTATTCTCCAAAATTCTCCAGTTTTTCTCCCGTGTATCTCGGTAGCCAGTTGTTTACAATTTCTTCTTTCGACTTCATACTAAGAATTAAAAACAGGTAAAAGGGGTTCTGATAAGAGGTTAAAAGAGGGCTGATATATCCCTTTAATCTCAAACCTTGTACAGTGGCGAATTTAATGATTTACCTTCTAACATCCTTTTTCCTGTTTTCTGAAAACATTTTCTCCTTTTGCGCTTTTCTTCTCTTAGCCTAGATTTGGGGGATGCTTGAAGTGTTCTATCCAGAGCCGGCTTTCCGGATGAAGAAACAGGGGGAGAATAATTTTCTTTTTGATCCTGTGCGGAAAAAATGGCTTCTCCTTACACCGGAAGAATGGGTGCGCCAGAACTTCGTACAATATCTCGTGCAGGTAAAAAAATATCCTGTTACCCTGATCGCAATGGAGAAGCTGATCATGCTGGGGGAGTTGCGAAAACGGTTCGATATTCTGGTGTATGATCAGTATCATATGCCATGGCTGATGGTGGAATGTAAGTCGCCGGAAGTGGAGCTTAACGATTCGGTGTTACATCAACTATTGCGCTATCACATCTCCGTGCCGGCAGGATTGCTGGTGATCACCAATGGCACGAACAGTTACGCATGGATGAAGAAGGACGGGCAATTGCATGGGATAACGGAATTGCCGGAATGGGGACTCGGTGCAATACCGATCTAAAGATGCCCGACGCTGGAGATCTGCGGGAACCTTACGCTTCATGCTGAATGATGGGATTGCTATACGGGTTCCTTTTTTCCTGATGCGATGCTTCGATAGATCGCTTCAACCACCTTCATGTCTTTCATTCCCATTTCTCCGGGAACACGTGTTGCTTTACCATTCTTCACACAAAGGGCGAAGTCGTCCATTTGCGCAGCCTGTTGATTGATCTGCGGAAAGTTCATAGGGCCTGCCGGGGTTTTGCCCACCATACCCCCATACCGATATGCCTCGGACAGCTCAAAATCTCCTTTCGCGGCCTTTACTTTTAAATGATTAATGTTCATATTATAGCTCGAGGTGCCGTGCGCAATACAACCGGAAGGAAATTCCAGTGTGAAGTAAACCGTTTCGTCTACTTCGGAAAACAATGCGGGTCTTTTTTTCTCTTCTCTTGCCGTTACAAAAACCGGTTCCTCTCCGGTTACATACCGTGCTCCCTGGATGGCGTATACACCCATGTCCATTAAGCCGCCGCCGCCGGCGAGACTTTTCTTCAATCTCCAGGCAGTCGTATTGTTACCCCAGGTGTAGCCGTTGGCGCAGTCGATTTCTTTTAATGCACCATAGACCTTTTGCTGGCCAAGTTTCATCATTTCCTGGTTGAACGGTTCGAAATGCAGCCGGTATCCGATCGACAATAGTTTGCCTGCCTTGTCGCAGGCCGTGATCATCTCCTGGCAATCTGCCACGGACACAGCCATCGGTTTTTCGCAGATCACATGCTTGCCGGCTTTTGCCGCGCGGATGGTGAACTCTTTGTGCAGGGCCACGGGAAGCACAATGTAGATGATATCGATATCGGGGTTTGAACTGATCCTGTCGAATGTATCATAGTTGTAAATATTCTGCTCCGGGATCTTGTATTTATCTGCCCATACTTTTTCTTTGGATGGAGTGCCTGTCACTATTCCAGCGAGATAGCAATGTTTTGTTTCCTGCAGTGCCGGGGCCAGTTGCCCGGAAGCATATCCGCCGAGACCAACCAGTGCAATGCCAAGCTTTTCTTTTTTACCGGAAGAGCAGGCGGCAAGAGCCGAAACTGCTGGAGAAATAGCCGCTGCAGTGAGGGACATGTTCCTGATGAATTGTCTGCGACGCATATGGTAGATATTTTATTGACTGGATGAGTATATGTTAAGGATCTCCGTGGAAGTTCCTTCGATGACCGAAATACAGACCACTATTAGCCGCAATAGCTTCCACCTGAATGCGGCACCCGGCCGACGGGCATCACACTTGTAAGATGATCAATTCGTTCACGAAGCGTTAGCCAGGCGCTTATTGCGCAGCCCTAACTGATACAACATTCAAGCCAGTTGTCGCTTATACATCTGCACGGTATTCTCGAGTCCGTAATACAGGGCATCGCTGATCAATGCGTGACCGATGCTTACTTCATCAAGCCAGGGGATCTGTTGTTTGAAGTACTGCAGGTTCTGGAGGTCAAGATCATGTCCTGCATTCAGGCCCAGTCCAAGCTCTTTCGCTGTTTTTGCTGCTTCCACGTAATCTTTTACGGCGGCGGCCTTATCACTCACATAATGCCTTGCGTATCCTTCCGTGTATAGCTCGATACGGTCAGTACCTGTTTCTGCGGCGCCTCTTACCATTGCCGGAACCGGATCAACAAAAATGGAAACGCGGATCCCTTCTTTTTGAAAAACGGCAATGATCTCTCTGAGATAGTTTTTGTTGGCGATAGTATCCCATCCATGATCAGAGGTCAACTGGCCCAGCACATCGGGCACGAGCGTAACCTGGTCTGGCCTGGTCTCGAGTACCAGGTCGACAAACTTCTGCTCCCGCGAATTACCTTCAATATTGAATTCTGTGGTAATGATGTTTTTGATACGCCGTACATCGTCATAGCGGATATGGCGTTCATCGGGCCTTGGGTGAACAGTGATGCCGTCAGCGCCGAATGATTGTATGTCGATGGCAGACTTTACGACGTCAGGATTATTACCGCCACGGGAATTGCGGAGCGTGGCAATCTTGTTGATGTTAACGGAGAGCTTTGTCATGGAGCAAAGGTAAGAAATGCACTGCGGACCAGGACCCGCAGACCGCCGGCAGCGGGCGCTTCCGCAAGGGAATGATTTAGAAGCTACAGAGGCAGCCACAGATTGCCGTTCGAAGTATTGGTGTTATTGGGTCTTGTACGGTCTGTCATCCACTGTCCTCTCCCTATATTTGCCTATGGACAAAAATCTTCGTTATCCGCTGATTACCGGGAAAAGCAAGATCGCCGGGACCGGTGCATTTGCAGGAAAAGCTATTGACGCAAAGCGAAAGCTGGGTAATATGGGAGGTGAGATCATTTCATACAGGGAGGCGCAGAAAAGGGTGAAGAAACAGCCGGGCGGAGTATTGTTTATGGTCGAATTTGACCATGAACCGATAGCGCTGGACGCGAGTGTGAATGTGAATGCGCTTCGTTTCATCAATCATTCCTGTGACCCTAATACGTACATGCGGCGTGCTTATCGTAAAGTGGAGTTCTATACCCTAAGACCCATTAAGAAAGGAGAAGAGTTGACCTGCGATTATGGAGAAACACACCATGAAGGAAAGCTTCCCTGTAAATGCGGTGCGAAGAATTGCAGAAAATTTATTTAATGATGGCCGATAAGATCGCGGGCTCTCCACCCTCGGCCATTATAACTCCATCCACGTATGATCTGCCAGCAATTTCACCGCCGCAACAAATCGTTGGAATGGGCCTGAAGTGCCCCATTCTTTTGGAGATACGAGGGATAATAAGTGGCTGCCATCTTTGCGTTCGTATACGTAATAAGTTTGGCCAATATTAGGTTTGAAAGAAAGCTTTGCTTCATAGATCATCATGGAGAGCTCTTTGCGTTTCTGGATCTCCTGTGCCTGTAATGCCAGTAATTCGATCTGTTGGCGGATCTGCTGCAGCTGCATATTGGTCTGCTCTTCCATTGCAGTAAGCGCTTTGTGTTTGATGACCCCTTCCTCGTTCGCCCTGATCACCGCACCTGCAACAGATGCGGCATAAGGAAGCACACTTAATTGTTTATGATAGATCTCGGTGTTGGTATAGTTGCTTCCATCTTCTTTGAACCCCTGCTGTGTGATCTTTAGATATCCATTCGGAAGGATCTCATGCAGTACATGCAAAGACGGTTCTCCCTTACGATAAAATTGTATTTCGAACTGAATGCTGTCTGTAAAGATCACCCTGGCTCCATCGGCCAGGTCTTGCTGGGTAAACTCATTGATATCTCCATCCGCAACCACGGTATACTCAGACGCGAATGCCTGGTTTTCCAGCGTCACCCAATTATGAGAGATCACCAGGCTTTTGCTTCCTTCAATGGATTCAACTTTATATATACCGCTTTTCGGACGCTCGCCAGATCCGTACTGGCATTTCTCCGGGAATAATTGCCAAGATGCAAGAAAATTATATGCCTGGATCACATGGGTGGGGTTTTAGCTAAAAGGAATTGAGATGATAGTTGCACAGTGCAATAGTTTAATAGTTTAAAAGTTTAAAGGTTCAATAGTTTAATAGTTGACGAAGATTGTTTTTTTTTCATCTGATGTGACTTTTAAACTATTAAACCTTCAACCTCACCCGCCTTTCTCATTGCTGAGAGCGCTCCTGATGAGTGAATCTTTTTGCGCCGGTGTCCAGTCGCGTCTGTTCAGATAGATCGCATCTTCCCAGCCGCCATAGTTTGTATTAGGCAGAATGATGAATCTGTTGCCAAATTCAGCGGCCAGCTGTTGCACACCCGCACTTCTTTCGCTGGTTGATTTTTTATCAAACAACGGGCTGAAGTCGGCAAGGTTATCACCCATCAGTAAAATGATCTCGTAGCTTTCGGCGATCTTCTGGCGGCGGGTTTCCTTACTGGATTCGGTCTGCCGCATGATCAGGTGCCTGTCATCGGAAAACGGGAAATTGAAGCGTTTGAGATTTGCCGTCGTTCCGGGGCGTTCTTTTTCGTCGCGATTGGTGACGTAAAAAACTTCGATTCCTTTTGACGCAGCATAATGAAAGAAGCTAAGTCCGCCAGACAGCGTATCTGCAACACCTTTTGCCGTCCATTCATTCCAGGCATCGGCTTCATAGTCTTTGCCTTTAAATGCCTGCCTGACTGCAAATGGGCTATTATCCAGGAAGGTTTCGTCGATATCAGTGATAATCGCTTTCGGCTTCGCCGAAGGCTTTTGCAGGGATTGATCAACCCGTAGCCGGGCAATATTGAACGCCTGCAGACATAAAGCCTGGTATTCCGCAGCTTTTTGCTGGAAGAGGGATGACCAGATCTTGCCGTCCACCACCAGTTCGCTGGTCGGGGGCACACGATTTCCCGTCTGCTGAGGTCCCTTGCAGGCGAATAATACCATAACAAATAACAAAAGGGATAAATGCTTCTTCATGATCATTGCAGGAAATAGAGCTGCAATATAGCAAATGCCGGAAGAAGCCTAGTGGAAATGCTGCAGCTCATCCTCGATCTCTTCTGTAAGTTTGGATTCATTTTCCGTAATCCAACTGGGTAATACCTGTTGATTGATAGTCCAATGAGCGTTACTGCTTTTATGCATATAAAACACGATCCGGTTTCCACGATCATCCACTGTATCAACTGAAAACACCTCTTCTTCTCCCTGTCTCAGCTTTCGGAAATTGAATTCACGGAGACGGCCACCAGCTTTGATCAGCCTGGTGAAATGAACCACTTTAGTGAAATGTATCTGCATAATCTATCATTAAGGACACTGATAACATCAATTATTATGCTAGTGTTCGGAAATGAAGAAGCGTGGTGTCTAAAAAGTTGTTAACAAAACCGGGACCCCGGAAGACCAAAAGGAATGGGCATTATTGGATGAAAGCCGGCAGTAGTCGCCGTATGAGAGAGCGCTAAATTATTACAGAAAAAAGATAATACAGGATGGCGGAAAAGCACATAAGACCGTCGAGGATGAAGTAGTATACGATATCGGATGTATTGTTTTTTGCATAAGAGTAAAGCAGGGTGGTAATGATGCCTGGGATGATGATGGATGCAACGGAGGTGGCGGGCTGGCCGTACCTGGACAGGGAGATAGAGGCGATCACAAAAGTCGTAATTGACAGGAAGAAAAGCCGGTCGATGTTTCTTTCATTCATCCAGGTGATGAGGCTGCGGATGCCGAGGGTGATATCGTGTTCCCGGTCGCGGTAGTCAAATAATATGCAGATGGCGTATATGAGGAAGAACCGGCTGATGCAAAAAAGTGTGAAAGCAGGTTGCCATTGCCGCCCGGAGATCCCGAGCGGAAGAATCGTGGTCACAAACATCCAGACACCGGCAAGAAAGATGGTTTTCCCGATAGCGATCTTTCGGAGTGATGTGAACCAGGGATGCGGGATCTTGGGTGCCGAATACAGAAAGGTGATTCCTGCGGCAAATAGCAGCCAGGTCCAGTGTTCAAGCAGTTGAAATCCGTAGAACGCAGCTCCGGCGGTGCCGATCATGAATAGCCATGCGTGAACAGTCCGGTGGTCTTCCAGCCAGGCGGCACGGTCGTTCCTGTCTGTTGGCAGAACGGGCGTAAGATACCAGTGGAAGCTGTAGCTGCTGATCGTGGCCAATCCTGCAAATGCCAGTAAATTGAAGGGCACGGAAATGCCAAGCATCATACTACTGGTTTGCGCCAGCATAAGAATGGCGCAGCAAGCAATAAAAAGGTTGCTATAAATAAAGAATCGGAAAAGGTTCCGGAGAAAAGTCATCGCTACTGCTGGCGGACAACGATGGGTTCACTATCGATGGTGTCGCTGGCATTGCCGCCCCTGTCAACTACGGCAAAGCGCAGGATCAGCGAATCATTGATCAATGGGCTGATGCTTTCCCTGAGAAAGTCGTACGACAGCCGGAAAGTGAGCTCGCCATTGTCCTTGTCAGGAAATTCTGGCAGTGCATAGCGGAAAGTATCCGCTTTTTCCTGTGCAGGCGGCAGTGAAAGTGCATTTGTTCTTACGCGGATTGCAGTGAATGGAGCCTGCCCGAGATCGCCTTCTTTGTCGAAATAGTTCAGACGGATCACAAGCTCTCCGCCAATTGTGATATCCCTGGTATTATAATCTTTTATTTCGAGACGGGGTTTCGTTTCAAACTTATCTTTGCTGCACGCAAACAACACCACCATTGCAGAAGAAACGAGTATAGATGGGACGGCTTTCATTTACAATTGATTTAAACAAATATAAACATTTTTAGAGGACGCAATCGCCCATGAAAAGCGAATGGAACGATAAAATTTTCAGCACCGGGAGTGGCGGCCTTGAGCAGCTGGCTCTCGAAGTATTCCGTTTTCAGTACGGGCATACGCAGGTGTACCGCAGTTACGTGGATGCATTGAAAGTGAAACCGGATCGCGTGCTCTCCATTGATCAGATCCCTTTTTTGCCGATCCGTTTTTTTAAATCACATGCCATAAAAGCCGGGAATTTTGAACCTGCTCTGGAGTTTGAGAGCAGCGGCACGACCGGTAGTGTCAACAGCCGGCATTTCGTGAAGGACGCAGAAATTTACAGGGAAAGTTTTACCAGGGCATTTGAGCTGTTCTACGGCCCTGCATCAGCATGGTGTGTGATCGGCCTTCTGCCGTCTTATCTTGAGCGCCGGCATTCCTCCCTGGTGTATATGGTGAACGACCTCGTCCGCCAGAGCGCGCACCCCAATAGCGGTTTTTACCTGAATGAGTATGACCGGTTAGCTGAAGTATTGTTGCAACTGGAAAAGAATGGACAGCGTACACTACTCATGGGAGTTACATTTGGATTACTGGATTTTGCGGAAAGCGTTCGCTTACCCGCTTTGAGGAATACCATTGTGATGGAAACCGGGGGAATGAAAGGACGAAGAAAGGAAATGGTGCGCCAGGAAGTGCACGATATCCTGTCAGCGGCATTTCACCTGGGAGAAGTCCATTCTGAATACGGGATGACGGAGCTGCTGTCGCAGGCCTATTCTCCCGGCGATGGGATCTTTCACTGCCCACCGTGGATGGGGATCCGGCTGCGCGATGAATCAGATCCCCTCAGTTCTTACGGCCCTTCGCCCGATGGCGCTTATACCGGTGCGGTCAATATCATCGATCTTGCCAATGTTCATTCCTGCAGTTTTATTGCTACTGATGATGCCGCAAGGCTCCACCCGGACGGCAGTTTTGAGATCTTAGGTCGACTGGATAATAGTGACGTCAGAGGGTGTAGTTTGATGGCGGTATAGTAACAATGACCGATGGCTCCAATGATCATGGTCCGCTCAAAACGGATCCAGCTAATTTCAGCCGTCCTGTTTTATCGAGAACATTTTTTCGGTTGCTCGCGCAGCTCTTCCGTTAGCCGTTGGCCATCGAACATTTTCCCGCATTTCTCCTCATGCATTATGCATCCACTCCCTGAATTGCGGCGCCATCTCCTGGCTCACAATGATGTAATGATTGAGTTCCGGAATGGTGAGATCTATCTGCACTTTTACTTTTTCGTATGTTTTGAAGCTACGGATATAATTGATGTTGACGATATACTGCCGGTTGGCCCGGAAGAAACTTGCCGTGCCGAGTGTTAGCTCCAGCTCGGAAAGATTATGATCGGCAATATATTTCCTTCCATCGCGGTCCAGCGCATACACGATTTTATTTTCCGTATAGAAAAGTACAATATCATCCAGTTTTAAGGCGATATGTTCTGTGCCTTTGCGAACAATGAGTCTTTGTCTTTTGTGATCACGCACAAACCGGGTGAGGTTGGCATAGGACTGCTGAGCAGAGAAATGTCGCTCGAGCATCCTGTATTTTGACAGCGATTTGTTGAGTTCGGTTTTGTCGACAGGTTTCAGCAAGTAGTCGATTCCGTTATGTTCAAATGCATTCATCAGGAAATCTTCATAACAGGTGATGAAGATCACCGGTGTGTGAACGGCTACATGGTTGAAGATCTCGAAAGAAAGTCCATCTCCCAGTTGCACATCACAGAAAATAAGATCTATGGATGGATTGGCTGAAAGATAATTGATACTCTCTTTTACAGTTGCCAGCCGCGTTATCACCTGCACATCATTGGCAATGTCTGCAAGTGAGCTGACCAAATTTTCATAAGCGGGTTTTTCGTCTTCGATGATAACAGTGTTCAACATGGTTAATGGTTTTTATCCAATGCTGGTTCCGGGGGAAGAACAGCTCAGGTGATTAATGGTAATTTAACGGTGAAGTTTTCCCGGGTACGTTCGATACGGATGTCTTTCTGGAACAGGATACGATATCTCGAATTCAGATTTCTAAGTCCAATGCCGGTAGAGCTTACCGCATAGGGCTTTGGCTTAAAGTTGTTACTGACAAAAAGAAAGTTTTCATTGGCTGACACTTTTATATGTAAGGGGTTTTCTTCGGTGAATTCGTTATGCTTGATCGCATTCTCCACGAGTATTTGTAAAGAACATGGAGGGATCATGACCTGCTGTGCCTGGTTTGTAAGCGCTGTATGTAAGTGCAGTTTATCGTCATGCCTGATCCGCAGCAGGTATACATAGCTTTCAATAAATTCCAGCTCATCGTGCAGCGGAATGAGTTCTTTATTCTTATTGATCAGAAAGTATTTATACACCTGTGCCAGTTTGTTGTTGAATGCGTGGGCGAGTGCAGGCTCATTTACGATCAGGTGATTGAGTGCATTCAATGAATTGAAAAGGAAGTGGGGATCCATTTCACTGGTGAGCGCCTGCAGTTCAGCCTGAGAACGTTCCCGGTCAAGCTGATCCACGATCTTGGTATCAAGTTCTTTTTCCTTGCTCAAAAAAAGGATCTCATACAATAGGGTGAAAAGGATGGCGGCTGCGATACATGCGGCAACAAAACGATACATCCCCGCTTCAGGAAAATTTTCATTCGAGATCTTCTGCCAGGTGATCACGGACAGGCTTCCTGTGCAGGCAGCATACAAAGCGGAAACAATACAGACGGTCAGGATCTTTGAAAAAGGATTGGATATGGGTCTGTAAAGTGGCCTCAATTTTCGGTGGATCCAGGTGCAACCCATCCAGATGAGAAAGGACGTAAGAATAAAGAACGCGGCAATCAGTACCATTTGCACGGGTGATTGACGTTCATAGGAAACAATACCTGCAATAATCGGCAGGCTGATCCCAAGCACAGGAATAAATATTGCTTTCAGCAGCAGGTCCTTGATCATAAAAGCGACGGTTGTGGTTTCGGCTGTTTGGTTTTGGGCCGCGCTTTCTCATGTGTGTGGTTATAACGTATGCGGGTATAAAACTATCTGTAGGAAATGTTAAGTAAGTACGAAAATATTCGGCTTGGAGGTTTTTGATTACAAGTGGTAAAAGGAGTGGAAGGAGTTGTGACGGTTAAATACAGACGGACGCGATCAGGAGCTGCAGTTATCAGCGATCTTGCTGGTTGGAGGGATTTGTATCGTACCACAAGAATTTCGTAGGGCGTTTCCTGTCGTTGATGTATGCAGTTGTTTTTGCCATCTGTGAAAATGAGTCATTCGTCGGAAGCAGGAATTAATTCATCATCAATTAACGATCAATTAAAGATGAATTAAAGATCCAATTGCAACAGGATATTGATGGCTGAACGATGCAAATGTTTTACCTGTTGATCAGTATAAAATATTAAAAAGATCCCAACCAGTTAAGCCTGTCAGCGCTCTCAAAACTGTATCGCGCATCTTTGATTCAACCCTCTATCTATCTATTGAACCCTTCATCCGTTCATATTCACGGTTCGGTAAAAATGATAATAATGCATCGGCGTGCAGGTGTAACTTGTGCTTCAAATGAAGAGGGCCCTTTGGAGGCCCTGTCATTAAATTTTTCTCATGTGAACGGTCGTAAGACCAACCGCAGGTGGTTTTCTAACCGGCCTGCTTTTTTTTGCCCTGTTAAGTTACGGGTTTACCATTTGCAAAATACGGCACAGTTGGCCCGGCCATTTTTTCTGTCCGTCTTTTGTTGAAATCGATAAAGTTCATCCCCGGGATTATTAACTATTCAGTCGTTGGAACTATTTATTACTGTATCGGGCAGCTTTACGGCTCAATTTTTCGAAACCATCTAATATTACCAGGCTATACACCGGCAAGGAATTGTGATTGAATATATTCCACTACAGATGCCAGGTTCTTGCTCTGCTCAAATACGGCCAATTGACGGTCGGCGCCGGTTCCTCCTTCCAGTATTTTGTGTACATGTGCAAGGCGGTGACGGCTGCCGAGATGATCCAGCACGGGGTCAACAAAGTCGAGCAGCTCATAGATCAGGGCCCTGGTATTTACCTCTTGTTCTTTCCCGAAATCGATCAGATGACCATCCACGCCATAGCGGCTTGCTCTCCATTTATTTTCATTCAGCAACGCTCTTGAGTACTGAATAAAGTTCAGGTTTTTGGAACGGAGATTATAGATCCTTGCGCAGATCGCCTGGAACAATGCCGCGATAGTGATCGTTTCATCCACGGTCATGGGCACATCGCAGATGCGGAACTCTACTGTATTAAAGAACGGATGTACCCGAAGGTCCCACCAGATCTTTTTCGCATTGTCAATGCAATTGGTTTTGATCAGCAGTTTTACGTAGTTATCATATGCTTCGATACTTTCAAACGCTTCTGGAATGCCTGTTCTGGGGAATTTGTCAAAGACTTTTGTGCGGAATGATTTATATCCCGTCATTCTTCCTTCCCAGAAAGGTGAGTTTGTACTCAATGCATAAATGTGCGGAAGGAAGTAGCGTGTAGAATTGGCAATATGATTGGCCATTTCGCGGCTTTCCATTCCAACGTGTACATGCAGGCCGAAGATGAGGTTGCTTCTGGCAGCCTCCTGCAGTTCATTGACGATCTCATTATAGCGAACGTGATCAGTGATCAGCTGGCTTTCCCAGTGGCTGAACGGATGCGTTCCGGCGGCACCCATGGCAAACCCCAGGTCCTGTGCAATTCCCGAAATAGTCTTGCGCAAGGTGGACACATCGTTGTACGCCTCATCCACATCTGCGCAGATATCGGTGCCTACTTCCACCACAGCCTGGTGCATTTCCGCCTTCACCTTGTCTTTGATCACTTTCTGCCCTTCATGCACGATCTTTTGTTCATGGCTTTTCAGCTCATGGGTTACCGGATCAAGCACCATATATTCCTCTTCAACGCCGAGGGTAAAGCTTTTGTAGTTTAATGTCATAAGCAAGTCTAGAGGTGTAATTAGTTTGTTAGATTCCAGTATCGTTGTCGGTTATCCGTTAACCGTTCACCGCAAAGCTTACCATCGGTCCACGGTCAACGGACAACGGTCAACGATTCAGATCAGTTGCATTTTCGTACTGCTCCTCTTCACATACTCGCCCCATGTAAGATGATCGCCATGTCCGTCATTTTCCAGTGCGCGTTCGATGGCGTAGCTGGCGGCAGTTTCAACAACCCATTCGAAGTTCTCTTCGCCAACGCTGGTGCGTTCTGCGTCGGGAGCCGGATTGCAGAAGTCGATCGCATAGGGAATATTGTTTCTTACGGCGAGTTCCACGGTGTTGAAGTCGTAGCCAAGGTATTTATTGATGCGCAATACGATATCAGTCATCTCCTGCAAACGTTGTGGAGAAGGAGAGAAGTCTGCTACATAACGCAGATGGTGCGGGTTGCGTGGTTCGTATGGCATGATGCGGACATGCTTGCCGCCAATGCAATAGCAGCGATAGTATTCTTCAAACACGATCTCTTCCTGGAGGAGCATCACGAGCTGACCGGTTTCATTATGCTTCTGGAAAAATTCTTCTGCGCTGCCGAGCCTGTACACATGCTTCCAGCCACCGCCTGCGAACGGTTTCATATAAGCCGGAAAACCTACATACTGGAAGATCGACTCCCAGTCGAGCGGAAATCCAAGGTTTGCAAATGATTCATCACTTGTATCGTCCGGAAGATCGCGGGAAGGAAGTATGGCTGTTTTGGGAACAGGCACACCCACCTGCGTCATAAGGCAGTTATTGAAATATTTATCATCCGCACTCCACCAGAATGGATTGTTGATGACCGCTGTTCCGGTCACCGCAGCATTTTTCAGCCAGGTACGATAAAACGGAACATCCTGGGAGATACGGTCGATGATAACAGAATAACCGCTGGGCACTCCCTGCATGGCCTTATCGATGCGTACGGGTTCGGCGATAATTCCAGGTACATTCTTGCTGTTCACCCTTGCCACAAATGCTTCTGGGAAGGATCGTTCTTTACCGTGCAGTATTCCGATTTTCTTCATAACGTATTTTTCTGATTAATGGATAATTAGCTCTTTCCAAATCTATTTTTTAAAAGCCAAATGGCCAAATCAGAGTTCAATGACCGTTGACTGTTGACCGTTAACCGTTGACAGTTGGCCGTTGCCCGTTTGATGTAGTAAGGCGAGCAGCGATTATCCATAAGAGATTTAATGATTTTACAGCAGTATTACCGACGGCGGACAACGGTCAACGGACAACCCTGAACGGACAACGGTCAACGAAAATTTCCTACATTTGACGCTATGCAACTGCTTAATGTACCCGGTATTATTATAGAGAAACAGGCGATCCGATCCGTTTACCTGGAACGAGAAGTAAAGATTGATTTTTTCCTGCCTGCAAACGTGCCTGATCCTTCACTGATGCACCTGTTGATCCTGAATGATGGCCAGAATATGGAAGAAATGAATTTTGCAGAAATACTGGGTGGACTGACTGCTGATGCGGAGATCAGTCCGTTGTTGTGCGCGGCCGTGCATGCCGGAGAGGACCGTAAAATGGAATACGGGATCGCGTCTACGCCTGATTACCTGGGACGGGGAGCGAAAGCCGGCGCTTATACATCTTTTATACTCGAAGAATTGCTTCCTTTTATCCATTCCACCTATGCAGTGCGAGCGTTTGC
>JBEVKW010000334.1:0-3429 GCA_040509495.1 Chitinophagaceae bacterium
GCATACTATCAAGGGGTTATCGATGGGTTTTATTCGTGGATGGTATAAGCTTTGATGTAAGATCAGACGCAGAAATAAACACCTGCAATAGACCTATGTTAGCAGAAAAAAAACAGCCAGCTCTATTTATCAGGAGTACGAAACTGAGCACAAAAGACATTACCGCGCCCGCGGGAAAGGAGCGGATGCTGAAAATGGAAAAATCTTCCGGGCGAAAGGTGGAGCCGATCTCTGCTAAAGGATATATCAAGCCTCCAAAGCACGACTTTCTTTAACCAGTGTATGCATTCCGGGCTGCATCACGGTTCATAGCGGCGCGTACTATTACTGAAGAAGCAGAACAGGAAGACTGAAAAGGTACAGGCAGATAGATCCCGGCCCGTTTCATTGCTACCTGGTATGCTGCATCCATTGTCAAGACCGGTAAATGTTATTCTTTTTTTCTGCTATTCCCTGCCGGTAAAAATTATTTCTCCATAAAACAGAACCTTATCTGATCATCCCTCTTAACTATTCAATTATGCCAAGTAAAAAAGACGTTCCTGATAAAAATGCATTGTCGGAAAAAATAACAGAACTGGAGCCTGACAAGGAAAGCGGCCAGGGTGAACTGATGACCACCAATCATGGAGTAAAGATCAACGACGATCAGAATTCATTAAAGGCAGGTGATCGTGGTGCAACGTTGTTGGAAGACTTCATCCTGCGGGAGAAGATCACCCATTTCGATCATGAGCGCATCCCCGAAAGGATCGTTCATGCGCGTGGGTCTGCTGCTCATGGTACTTTCAAACTGTATGAATCACTTGAAGATATTACGCGTGCAAACTTTCTTACCGATACATCGGCAGAAACGCCGGTTTTTGTGCGCTTCTCTACCGTGGCAGGATCTCGCGGGTCAACGGATCTCGCTCGTGATGTACGGGGCTTTGCTGTTAAATTTTACACACAGGAAGGAAATTTCGACCTGGTAGGAAATAACATGCCTGTATTCTTTATACAGGATGCGATCAAGTTTCCCGACCTGATCCATGCAGTTAAACCGGAACCACACAACGAAATTCCCCAGGCAGCTTCCGCACACGATACCTTCTGGGATTTTATTTCCCTGATGCCTGAATCCACGCATATGATCATGTGGGTAATGAGTGACCGTGCTCTTCCCAGGAGTTACCGCATGATGGAAGGGTTTGGTGTGCACACTTTCCGGTTCATCAACGCAAAAGATGAAGCCTGCTTTGTAAAATTCCACTGGAAGCCTTTACTCGGTATCCATTCGGTTGCATGGGATGAAGCGCAAAAGATATCCGGTAAAGATCCGGACTTTCATCGCCGTGATCTCTGGGATGCCATTGAAAATGGTGCGTTCCCGGAATGGGAATTAGGTATCCAGGTGGTTCCGGAAGCGGATGAACATAAATTTGATTTTGACCTGCTTGATCCAACAAAACTTATCCCTGAAGAGCTTGTACCTGTCCGCCGGGTTGGCAAACTGACGTTAGACCGCAATCCCGACAATTTCTTTGCAGAAACAGAACAGGTGGCATTCCATGTAGGCCATGTTGTTCCCGGGATTGACTTCACGAATGATCCACTTTTGCAGGGAAGATTGTTTTCGTATACTGATACGCAATTGCTTCGTTTGGGTGGGCCCAACTTTCATGAGATACCGATCAACCGTCCTGTTGTGCCGGTTCATAATAACCAGCGCGATGGGCATATGAGGCAACAGATCAATAAAGGCAGAACAAGTTATCATCCGAATTCGCTTGGCGGTGGCTGTCCGTTCCAGGCGGGAAAGATGCAGGGCGGCTTTACCTCGTACGCGGAAAAAATAGACGCAAAGAAAATACGTGAACGCAGCCGGAGTTTCTTTGATCATTTCAGCCAGGCTAAACTTTTTTTCCAGAGCCAGTCAGAACCTGAAAAACAGCATATCGTCGATGCATTCTCGTTCGAGCTTGGAAAGGTTGAAACCAAAGAGATAAGAGAACGGATGCTGAGCATTCTTACCCTTGTAGATGATGGCCTGGCTTCACAAGTAGCTTATAATCTCGGTTTGCATATACCTTCTCCACCGGCAGTTATCAATCACAGTATACCTGCTGATGGCAACCCTGCTGATTTTCAACCGGCAGTAAGGGAAGGAGCGCTGGACAGATCGGCTGCACTAAGTATGGCATATACCATCAGGGAATCGGTAAAAACCAGGAAGATCGCCATTCTCGTCGCAGACGGCGTGAACGAAGAATCTGTGCTCGGTATGCAGGATGCGCTGATAGAGCAGGGGGCTGTAGTGGATATCGTTGCACCGAGGCTCGGAACTGCCATCGGCGTGAACGATACCCTTATTCCCGTCAATCAAAGTTTCCTTACAACGTCCTCTGTGCTCTACGATGCCGTATATGTTCCCGGAGGGGGCAATAGTGTTGCCACGCTTGCTGCGCATCCCGACGCTATTCATTTTTTGAATGAAGCGTACCGGCATTGCAAAGCGGTTGCTGCCGACCAGGATGCGTTACAGGTGTTGGAAATGACGTATTTCTATAAGAAGCTTCCTTCCACCACTGATGATGCCACTGCAATTTCAGAAGGAGTAGCTATTCAGAATGATATAAATGAATTGAGCAGGCAGTTCATTCAATTGATCGCCTTACACCGTTTTTGGGATAGAGAGTTGAGCAGGAAAGTGCCTTCCTAACTTGCAAACTTTCCTGTCGACAATAGCAACTGCAGAAGATCCATCTTCTGCAGTTGTTTTTTTTTAAAGAATGTAACCTGACTGTTGTCCGCTATTCGGTGAAGCCGATATTCTTCAGCCAATTTGTTATCTCGTCATCAACTTGCTTTTTCTTTGCACCTTCCATAACGAAAAGTTCTCCATCGCGTTCAGCGCCTCCGCGTGTTGACAACCCTCTGAGGATTTCGCTACCCGGACAAAGCTCTTTCACCGTTTCGAAACTGGAGCCTGTGCCATATCCTCCATTTGTATTGAAAGGAATTACTTTTTTTCCTTCCAGATTGTACTGACGGAGAAAACTTTTCATCGGTGGAGGAAGTTGCATTCCCCATGTGGGGAATCCGATAAAAACAACTTCATATTTTTCGATGCTATCTATTTTTGTTTTAAGTGGCGGTAAATAACCTGCCTCATTTTCCTTTGCAACCTGCTGTACCGTTTCCTGGTAATTTTCAGGATAAGGCTTTTTTAATTCCAGTTCTACAAGTTTTCCTCCGATCTTTTGATGGATCGTCAGTGCCAGGGCTTTTGTATTACTGGTGCGCGAAAGGTAAACAATCAGGATCTTGTCTGTTTTCACAGGATTTTGCGCTTTGGGACAGCCAGACAATAACACCAGCAGAACAAACAACAAGGAACTGGAAGGCATGATCTGTTTCATGATGAATAAAATTTAGTGAAGCAGTAGG
>JBEVKW010000335.1:0-5829 GCA_040509495.1 Chitinophagaceae bacterium
CAAAGCAGTAAGTTGTTTTTTGCAGGATGACTTCGTCAAAGCCGCATTGATAGGTCTGCTGCGCCCACAGCAGGCGGTTGAACAAACTGCCGTGTTCGATCATCACACCTTTGGGAACACCGGTGGAGCCGGAAGTGTAGATGATATAAGCGAGATCAGCGCGGTTCAGTTCACGTAAGCTGGTATTGAGAGGTTGCGATGAACTCCATCCCTCATATACGATCACTTCGATATCCAATCCTTCGCAACAGGCCTGCATGCGTTCTTTCAAGGCGGCATCAACGATAACGCATTCCAGTCCGCTGTTGGCGAGCATATACTTCAACCGCTCATCGGGGTAAGATGGTTCAAGTGGCACGTAACAGCCACCGCTGCGCAATACACCGAGAATGCTGACGACCATCTCTATGCTGCGCAGCTGGAAGATCCCGGTGCGCTGGTCATGGTTGCGCCACCGGCGTTGCTGTAACCAGGCAGCCAGCTGGTTGCTGTGGATCTCGAGAGTAGCATAACTCATCGAGCCGGCTTCGCTTTGCAAGGCGGTTGCATCACCACGGCTGTAGAGTTGTTCTTCGATGGCTTCCACTACATTGCCCTGGAGGCCGGCCGCACCTGCGCTGTCGCTATTCTCTCCCAGTGAAAGCAATGTAGCCTGTTCAGCGGTACTGACCATCGACAGGTCATGAAGACGGATCTCCTCTCCCGCTGCGCTATGGCTGACAACACCGGATAACAATGTTACAAAATGGCTCAGCATCTGCCGGACCGTGGTTGCATCAAACAGATCAGTACTGTAATTGATATCAACATGCAGCTCCTTATTCTTTTGAATGACTTCGAGGGTAAGATCAAATTTTGCCGACACAGCGCCTATATCCACGCGGTTAAGTTCGAGGTCTCCAAAGTCAAGCCTGGTTGGCATAGGCATATTCTGTAAGATGAACATGACCTGGTAAAGCGGGGTCCTGCTCATGTCTCTAACCGTGTTGGAAATTTCTACTATTTGTTCGAACGGCACATCCTGGTGATCATAACAATCGAGCACAGTCTCTTTTGTTTGCCTCAGGTATTCCCTGAAACTTTTATCAGGGTCAATTGAAGTTCTTACCGCAATCGTGTTTACAAAAAGGCCTATCAGATTTTCGATCTCTTCGTGATGCCTTCCGCTTACGGGCGTACCGACGCAGAAATCTGACTGACCAGAATATTTATACAGGAGAATATTGAAGACAGTAAGCAGCAGCATGTACAAAGTGACATCTTCCTGTTTGCAAAGTTCTTCCAAGCGGCTGAATAATTCTTCTCCGATGACCATGCTTTCTTCTCCACCGGCCGTACTTTGATAAGCGGGGCGGACACGATCAGCCGGTATATTCAGCGGTACTACACCCTCCATTTTTCCACGCCAGAATTCCAGCTTCTTTTCCAGTACTTTTCCCTGCATGAAATTTCGTTGCCAAATAGCATAATCTGCATATTGCACCGGCAGTTTTTTTACGATCGCCGGAATTCCCAGCGTTTCCTGTTTGTAAAAACCGGAAAGCTCATGTACCATCAGAGCGACAGACCATCCATCCATTGCAATATGATGCATAACGCCAACGAGCAGGAACTCTGTTTGATGGACCGGTATGACGGTCACCTTAAGCATGTAGTCTTTTGAAAGATCGAAGGGCTGCCGGACAAGCGCTTGTACCGCACTATGGAATCCACTGGTATCGTTATTTTCAGGAGATAACTCCAGGAGGTCTACCAGGAAATCTTCCGCAGGCAATAACTCCTGGAAACCGGCTCCGTTGTGATCCTTTATTACTGAACGAAGCACGTTGTGCCGTTCAAGTATTTTTCGGAAGGCAATCGTCAGTTTCGGCACATCCAGTGATCCATTAACATGAAAGACCCAGGGCATGTGATACTGAAGGCTGCCCTGTAACTGATCGATAAACCACATTCTTTCCTGGTTAAATGCGAGTGGTATGCGCTGTGGAACAGGGTCTTCGACAGTGATCGCCGGCAGCCGATCATGTTTCATCCTGTCCTGCATGATCATGGCAAGAGATTCTATCGTCGGATGCAGAAATAACTCCCGTATAGAAATCTCTGCTTCCAGGCGTGTGCGGATCTGCGATACCATACGCGTTGCCATGAGCGAATGCCCACCCACCTGGAAAAAATTATCCTTTACTCCAACTACATGCCCGAGGATATCATGCCATATTTCCGACAATACCTGTTCCGTCCTGTTACGCGGTGCCTGATACGATGTAGCTGACATCATATCTGCCGTTTCCATTTCAATAAGAGCCTTTGTATTTACTTTCCCACTTGCAGTAAGCGGTATTGCTGCCACGTCCTGCAGGATAGATGGGATCATGACCTCTGGTAAATGACTGCGCAGGTAAGTGAAAAGCGCCAGACGATTAACGGTTCCCTCGGGAACGAAATAAGCCACCAGGATCTTTTCTCCTGCATTATTCGTTTTGGCCAGCACAACGCAGGAAGAGGCATAACCGCTTTTTATGACGTGATACTGAATCTCCTGAGGCTCGATACGCACGCCCCGGATCTTTACCTGGTTATCTACCCGGCCGATAAATTCTATCGTACCATCACTCAGCCAACGTCCGGCATCACCGGTCTTAAACATTCTGGCGTCATCACCTGCAACGAACGGGTCTGCCAGGAACTTATGACTATTCAGTTCCTCATTATTCAAATAACCGGCACTGACCGCCGCACCGCCAACATAGATTTCGCCGATCGTATTCAGCGGACTGAACTGCCCTGCTTTATCTATAATATAAATATTGGTGTTACAGATCGGCTTCCCGATCGTGACCCTTAAAGGTTCATTGGTTCTTAAATAAGAACGGTAGTTTCCAAAATCAGCCGAAAACGGATCAAATCCAGAACGCGTTGAAAGTGACTCAGGCTGCTGATCAACTCCTGTTGAAATTTCAGCCGCCTTCAACCGGCCGGCGGTCGATTCTTTTTGAAGTTCGAGGCAGGTGACATCAGCAGTAACTTCTGTGGACCCGTATATGTTCAGCAACGTGGCACCGGGCATCAGTTCATGAAAGCTGCTGACGGTTTCAGCCCGGAGTACTTCACCACTGCTGGTACAGTAACGCAATGATTGTGGACTGGTTGCTCCATTACGGATAGAATGCAGCATAGCATTCAGCAGTGAGGGAACAACGATCAGCCTGCTTACCTTATATTGATGCAACTGATCAAGAAAATTATGTGTGTCCAGCAATTGTTCTCTACTGAAAGCAATGGAAGTGATACCGCTGAACAGGGGCCCGAACAACTCCCATATGTGATCAACAAACGATACAGTAGTTTTCAATCCACTGATCTCATCACTCATGAATGGGTATTCATTCCACATCCAGCTTAGCCGGTTAATAACATTCGCATCAGAAAGCTTTACGCCTTTTGGATTGCCGGTTGATCCCGATGTATAAACAATACAGAACAGCGAGTCTCTTTGCCTGCCTACATCCGTGAAGTCAGTGTCTTCTTCAACGATATCCCCCCCGGGTATGAACACATCACTGACACCAGCATCACGGAGGGTTTGATAACTTTCACTATCACCTACTGCTATCACAGCATGGACGTCCTGCACCATGAACTGCAGTCGTTCATCCGCAATACCTGGTTCTATAGCGAGATAAGCTGCACCTGCCCTGAGTACTGCGAGCAGACCAATGGTACGCATTCGCGCTGTCTTTGTATAAACCGGCACGATGCAACCGTTGCCGATACCTTTATCCGAAAGAGCAGCAGCGAGCCTTCCGGATTGGGTCATCAGATCAGCGAATGTCAACGGCATATTGTCTTCTATAATAGCGGGCTTATCGCGTTCCTGTTCTTTCAAACGGTTAATAGAACTGTTAACGGAAACCGATTGATCATTATCCCATTTCCGCCCCTGGCTAAAAAACTGTAAAAGTTTTTGTTCCCCATGTGATGCAAGTGGAATAGCTGCAATGATCTCTGCCGGGTTAAGAGCGATAGCCTGCAGCATTGAACAAAAATGCTGCACCATGTATTCCGCTGTATTTTTACTGAAAACGGAAGAACAGAATTCAAGACTTGCTTTCAACCCGTCGTCATACTCTGTTATTGACAGGGTGAGATCGAATTTGGCCGTATTGTAAGCCGTGTACTCTTGCGTGATACTGATCTCCTCTAATGCGAGCACAGGATTCTCGGGTGTATTCTGTAATACAAACATTACCTGGAACAATGGGGTGCGGCTAAGATCAGGTGGTGTTCCCAATGCCCGAACGATATCCTCAAACGGAACAAGCTGATGTTCTAAAGCTTCCATACTGACCTTGCGGATCTGCTGCTGCAAATCTGCGAAACTCATGTTTTCATTGACAGCAGACCGGAATGGAAGAATGTTGGCAAAGAAACCGATCATGTCACGCAACTGCTCATCTGTGCGACCGGCAACGGGGCATCCAACACAAATGTCTTCCTGCCCGCTATAGCGGGATAACAGGATCTTGAATGCTGATAATAACGTTACAAACAGTGTTACTTTTTGTTTTTTTGAAATTTCTTTCAGTGCGGCAGTAAGTTGCGGATCAACATCAAACTGAATCACTCCACCTGCACTGCTTTGTAATGGCGGGCGCGGATAATCCAGTGGTAACTGAAGTGTTTCGAGATCTTTCAACTTATTCAGCCAGTAGGCAACCGATCGTTCATAGGCAGGGCCTGATAGCTGACCATGTTGCCATATTGAAAAATCTGCGTACTGTAAAGGCAATGGATTAAATACGGGGACCGCGCCACTGTGCAACGCCTTATATCCTTCCAGCCATTCCTTTAGCAACAGGGAGGTGGACCAGCCATCGGACGCGATATGATGAACAACGAGTACGAACAGGAATTCATCATTGGATCCAGTTTCTATCAATGCTGCCCGTACCATATAATCCTGCTGCAGATCAAACGGTTTTTCGATAAAATCGTCAATAAGATTCGTCAGAGCTTCACTGTTCGTAAAGTGCTTCCCCTGTTGAAAGCGATCCAGCTTCAACCCTTCTGCTGAAAGGATCACCTGTCCGGGTCTGGCATCCACCTCACGGAAAACAGTGCGCAAACTTTCATGACGCTCAACAATGATGGAAAATGCTCTTGTGAGTGCATCGATGTCCAAAACACCTTTGATCCTGAAAGCTGCATTCAAATGATAAGGCGTTGAGCCGGACATCTGGTGGGTAAGCCACAAACGATGCTGGCTGAGGGACAGCGGGATCCAGGCTGGTCGCTGGGCTGTGCGCATTAGTTTGGCAACAGGTTCCTGCGGATCTGCCTGTGCAATCAGCGATGACAATTGTTCAATCGTAGGGTGATTGAAAATATCTTTTAATTGTAATCGTACACCGAACGCAGCTGTGAGCAACTGAGCCATTCGTTCAGTTTGCAGGGAATGTCCCCCAAGCATAAAAAAGTCATCATTGATGCTGATGCGTTCATGCGCAAAGAATTGTTTCCATATGCTGCATAATTTTTCCTGTATATCATTTTGCGGCGCAATGAACTCCCGCTGCAACAGGGCGTCTTTGGCAACTCTCTTCAGTTCCTTTTTATCGGTTTTTCCATTAGCTGTTTCGGGGATATGCTGCAACACGATGATAACTGGCGGGATCATGTATTCAGGAAGTTTGCTGCGCATGAATATTTTGAGATCATCGGTTGAGAGTGTTCTTCCTTCATTGAGCCGCACATATCCTACCAGCCGTTTACCTGTACTTTCATCGTCGTGCACCAGTACGACGCCTCGTGATACCTGGGCATGTGTTT
>JBEVKW010000336.1:0-3322 GCA_040509495.1 Chitinophagaceae bacterium
ACCAATCTCCATCTACTTAATTGTTTCTCTTCTGACAGGGTTTCTGAATACTCCTGCATCTTCCCAACAGTTGAACGACTGGGAAAATCCTGCCTTCGTTGATCTCAATAAAGAAAAGCCGCACGCCACGGCAATGCTATTTGATACAAAACAAAAGGTAATTGCTGACGATTATGACGCCTCTCCCTATCATCAATCCCTGAACGGCTCCTGGAAGTTTATATACGTACCGAAGCATACAGATCGCACTACCGATTTCTTCAAACAAGATCTCGACACCAGGTCATGGAGTACTATCAACGTTCCTTCCAACTGGGAAGTGGAAGGATCCGGTATTCCTATCTATACGAATATCGTTTATCCGTTTCCAAAAAATCCTCCATTCATTGGCGGCGATAATCCCGTTGGCACCTACCGCAAAGAATTTGACATTCCTTCCACCTGGGATGGACGCCAGGTGTTCCTGCATTTTGGATCTATTTCCGGTTGTGCATT
This sequence comes from Chitinophagaceae bacterium, assembly GCA_040509495.1. Classification (GTDB taxonomy): domain Bacteria; phylum Bacteroidota; class Bacteroidia; order Chitinophagales; family Chitinophagaceae; genus Terrimonas_A. The sequence goes on from JBEVKW010000336.1 coordinate 496, forward strand.
TGTGTATGTGAATGGCCAGAAAGTCGGCATGAGCAAAGTATCGAAATCTCCCGCTGAATTCAATATCACGTCATTTCTGAAAAAAGGAAAGAACGTATTGGCCGTGCAGGTGTTCCGTTGGCATGATGGAAGTTACCTGGAAGACCAGGATTTCTGGCGATTGAGCGGTATCGAGCGCGATGTGTTTTTGTTTTCCACTCCATCCGTTACTCCCTGGGATTTCTTTTTAAAACCCGGCCTGGATAAGAACTATCAGCACGGCGTCTTCAATGCTGAAATCGTGTTGAGGAATTTTGCAAAGCAGCATACAAGCAAAGGTTGGGCTTCCGTATCGATCGTTGATAAGTCGGGGAAAACCGTTTTCCAATCGTCCCAAAAATTCACTGCGAAAGATAGTTTGCAGACACTGCTGTTCAAAGGAACGATCAGGTCTGTTGATAAATGGACGGCTGAAACGCCTTCTTTATATGATTGCATTATTGCGGTGAAAAGTGATGCATCGGAAGATACGCTGTTTACGGGAGCAAAGATCGGGTTCAGATCAGTGGAGATCAAGAATGCGCAATTGCTGGTCAACGGAGTGCCGGTTATGGTTCGCGGTGTGAACCGTCATGAGCATGATGATGTGAAAGGACATGTGCCTACCCGTGAACTAATGTTGAAAGATATTGCGCTGATGAAGCAGTTCAATATTAATGCCGTCAGAACATCGCATTATCCGAATGATCCGCTTTGGTATAAGTTATGTGATCAGTACGGATTGTTTGTAGTGGATGAAGCGAATATTGAAAGTCATGGCATGGGCGTGGAATTCCAGGGGCCGTATGATAAAACGATCCATCCTGCGTATCGCCCTGAATGGGAAGCAGCGCATCTGGATCGGGAGCATCGGTTGGTGGAGACGGATAAGAATCATCCGAGCATCATCATCTGGTCACTCGGGAATGAAGCTGGTAATGGAAAGGTTTTCTTTGATGCATATAAATGGATCAAACAACGTGATCCTTCAAGACCTGTACAGTTTGAGCAGGCGGGTGAAGATGCAAATACGGATATTGTAACGCCGATGTATCCAACGATGGAACAGATGAAAGCGTATGCATCCGCAAAAGATAAAACACGACCATACATCATGTGTGAGTATTCGCATGCGATGGGAAATGGCAATGGCAACTTCCGGGCTTACTGGGATATCATCCGCAGCAGTAAGCATATGCAGGGTGGTTTTATCTGGGATTGGGTGGACCAGGGGCTGAAAGCGAAGAACGCGAACGGAGATACGTACTGGGCATTTGGCGGTGACCTCGGTTCGTTCTACTGGCAGCATGATGAGAATGGTGTGGCGGATGGGATCATTAGTTCGGATAGAACGCCGGATCCGGGTGCATATGAAGTAAAGAAAGGATATCAGCCGGTGTTGTTCCAGTGGAAGGATGGGAAACTGATCGTGGAGAATACATACGATTTTACATCGCTTGATCAGTTGGATTTCCGTTGGGAACTTTTGCAGAATGGAAAAGTTATCAGAGCCGAAAATTTTTCTGTTGAGGCAAAGCCGCATGAAGCGAAAGAGATCAGCTTAACGATCCCGCAATACAAGGCGATTGCCGGTACAGAGTTTTATCTCAATGTATATGCGTTGACAAAACATGCCGCATCGCTCGTGCCGCAGGGGTTTGAAGTGGCACGGGAACAGTTCCTTTATGCGGGAGACTTCTTTGCGAAAGAATTGCCACAGCAAGGGCAGTTGACCGTGAAGCGGGAGAATCGCAAGCTTTCGTTTCAAGTAGGTGAGGTGAAGGGAGAATTCGATGAGCAGTCAGGTGCCTTCACTTATTATGCGAAAGGCTCTATGAAGATGGAATCATTTCCTGAGCCATCGTTTTGGCGGGCACCGACCGATAATGATTTTGGAAATGATATGCCGTTGAAGCTGGGGATCTGGAGAACGGCGCATCAGAATAAAAAGCTGAGCAGTGTGGTGATCGGAGAAAAGAACGATCAAGGAGTTTTGATCACCGTGAAGTATCAACTGGCGATCGGCATTCCTTATGAGTTGCGTTACCAGATACAGCCGGATGGTTCGATTGGGGTGAATGCTTCGATGGATCTGACAGGAAAGGAATTGCCCGAATTGCCAAGGTTTGGATTGCGCTGGCAGCTACCCGCGATGTATGACAGCCTCAGTTATTATGGTCGCGGGCCATGGGAGAACTACAGTGACAGAAAGAGTGCCTCGTTTATTGGTTTGTACCAGGATCATGTGAAGAACCAGTTTTACCGGGGATATATCCGTCCGCAGGAGAGTGGGTATAAAACGGATGCGCGTTGGTTGATGATCACAGATAAGAAAGGAAATGGCCTGAAGATCGAAGGGCTGCAGCCGGTCTGTTTCAGTGCGATCGATCATTCGCTGGAAAGTCTTGACCCCGGAATGACGAAGAAGCAGCAGCACCCGACGGACCTGCCGCCGGAGAAGTATACGTTTCTGTCGGTGGATCTTGGTCAGCGTGGAGTGGGAGGCGATAATAGCTGGGGTGCGTTGCCGCATGATGAGTACCGGTTATTGGGGAAGCAGTATAGTTATGGGTTTGTGATAAGTTTGGTTAATTAGTATCGCAGAGGTCGCTAAGGGGAACGCAAAGTGCGCAAAGAGTAAGCTTAGCGACCTCTGCGTTCCCCTTAGCGGACTCTGCGATACTAATCCGTAACATCGAAAGCCCGGAATATTTTATTTTTTTGCTGATTTATTGGTTTTTATACGCCTGATTCCCTTATTTTTGCTGCCCGTTATCAAGCCCAGATGGCGAAATTGGTAGACGCACTG
>JBEVKW010000337.1:0-6188 GCA_040509495.1 Chitinophagaceae bacterium
TAGCGCGTAGCCTTGATCTTTTTTTGTTACTTTTTTTGCATCAAGGCAAAAAAAGTAAACGGAGTCTCCGAGGCAATCCCTCGGAAAAAAAGCGCTTTGCCCGCCCGGCAAAAAAAGCCCGCCGGGCTTCCGGCCCCAAAATCTCCCCAAAACAATCTTTCTTCTTTCATCAAGACCAAAAAGAAAATCCAGACAATATCTTTGCACTTCATGGAAATCCGTTTTTCTGATAAAGAAATTTCATTGCTAAAGAAAATTTCAGCAGCAGCTGAGATCCTGAATGTGCCGGCCTATCTGGTAGGCGGTTATGTACGGGATAAGATACTTGATCGCCCAACAAAGGATGCCGATATCGTATGTGTTGGTGACGGGATCGCCCTGGCAAATCAAGTAGCAAAGCAATTCAATCCTGTTCCTTCGGTTAATTTTTTTAAAACATACGGCACTGCTCATATCAAGGTTAATATGGGCGGGAACAACGAAGAAAATTTCTTCGATGTGGAATTCGTTGGTGCCCGTAAAGAAAGCTACAGGATCGAATCTCGTAATCCAACAGTTGAACCTGGAACGCTGGAAGATGATCAGAACCGCCGTGATTTTACCATCAATGCTTTGGCGATAAGCTTGAATCAGGCAGATTTTGGTCAATTGATCGATTCGTTTGGTGGAGTGAAGCATCTGGGGGACAAACTTATCAAAACACCATTGGCCCCTGATCAGACATTCAGTGATGATCCATTGCGGATGATGAGAGCGATCCGGTTTGCCTCGCAGCTTCAATTTGAGATCGAAGCAGAAACCCTCGAATCAATAGCCCGGAATGCCCGGCGAATAAGCATTATCACACAAGAGCGGATCACCGACGAACTGAATAAGATCATTCTTTCTTCAAAACCTTCTATTGGTTTTGATCTTCTGTATAAGACAGGGCTGCTTCAGATCATCTTCCCGCCAATGGTTGATCTTGCCGGCGCGGAATACAAAGATGGTCATGGTCATAAAGACAATTTTTATCATACACTACAGGTGCTGGATAATATCTCTCTTAAAACAACTGATCTCTGGCTGAGATGGGCCGCTATTTTGCACGATATTGCCAAACCCGCGACCAAAAAATTTGAAGAGGGACATGGATGGACGTTTCATGGACATGAAGCAGTAGGAGGGCGAATGGTTCCCAGGATCTTCGCGAAGCTGAAATTACCGCAAAATGAGAAGATGCGTTTGGTCCGGAAATTGGTGGAATTACACCTCAGACCGATCAGCCTGACAAAGGAAAATATCACTGATTCTGCGATCCGGCGGCTCCTTTTTGATTCCGGTGAGGATTTTGATGGATTAATGATGCTTTGCGAAGCAGACATTACTTCAAAAAATAAGCAGAAGGTTAAGCGTTACCTGGAAAATTTCCAGCTGGTTCGGCAGCGTTGCCGTGAAGTGGAAGAAAAAGATCATGTGCGGAACTGGCAGCCACCATTGAGCGGAGATATGATCATGGAATTATTCGGTCTGTCTCCATCAAAACCGGTCGGAATACTGAAAGATGCCCTAAAGGATGCAATCCTCGACGGAGTGATCCCCAATACCTATGATGCCGCATTGAAATTTGTGACGGAGAAAGCGAAGGAGATCGGCGTGGCATAGAGAAATCATGACAGGTTTCTGGCAGAAAATTCAAAAAACGTAAGTGACAGATCAGGTCTCGATGCTGTCTGTTCCCGCCAACGGCAATCTGTCATCAGCCATCCAACATCAGCCCGCGAATATTCGGAACTTATCTCCAATCTGTTTAATTTTGAAATCCCCCGGGGTTCAGCTCTGGATCATAACCCATAAATTTGTGCTATGGCTATTCTTAAATTCAGGATTTATTTTGAAGAAGATGAAAGCGTATACCGGGACGTTGCGATCCGTCATACGCAGACCTTCCGGGAATTGAATGATACAATATTGAAGGCGTATGAGTTCGACAGCAAACATAAAGCTACATTCTTCAGAAGTAATGATCACTGGCAACGCGGCCGCGAGATCAGCCTCGAGAAGTATGATAAAGAATATAAAGCTCCGCCATTACTGATGGCTGAAACCACGATCGGTTCAGAGATCAGGGATCCTAACCAGAAGTTTATTTACCTGTATGATTTTAATAAAAACTGGACCTTCCTGGTAGAATTGATCAACGTCTCCAAAGAAGAAAATCCCAAGATCAGTTATCCCTCCACCGTACGCGTGGAAGGTATTGCGCCAAGCCAATACGGTACAAAAGGACTGCTCGGTGAAAAATTCGCCGATGTAGAAGAGAAATACGATCTCAGCGCTGTGGGCGATGGCTTCGGTGAAAAAGATGAAGACGGTGAAGATCTGGGCCTCGGCGAAGAATCACAGGGTGGTGACGAAGAAGAAGCATAGCCCGTGTATAATAAGACTGTCATTGTTGTTGCCGGACCTACTGCTGTAGGTAAAACCGCTGTTGCAATCGACCTTGCACTCGCTTTTGATACTTCCATTATTTCAGCGGATAGCCGGCAATGTTTCCGCGAACTGTCCATCGGAGTTGCGCGCCCCTCAGAAGAAGAACTGCGGCAGGTTCATCATGACTTTATCGCTTCTCATAGCATTACAGAAGAGATCACGGCTGCAAGCTTTGAACAATATGCGTTGCAGAAAGCCAGCAATATTTTTCAAACAAAGGATAAGGTGGTGTTGGTGGGAGGTACCGGCCTGTACATTAAAGCGTTCTGTGAAGGCCTGGACGAAGTGCCAGCTGTTCCTCCGGAGATCCGTATTCATATCAATGCGCAATATGAGGCGAATGGAATTGAATGGTTGCAGGAGCAGCTTCGCGGAAAAGATCCGGCATTTGCCGAAAAGGGAGAAATGAAAAATCCGCAACGCATGATGCGCGCGCTGGAAGTGATGGACGCTACCGGAAGGTCGGTAACCGACTTCAGAACAGGTAGAACCGTCACACGCGATTTCAATATCATCAAGATCGGGCTCGAGTTGCCCAGAGAATTCCTCTACCAACGGATCAATACCCGCGTTGATGAGATGATTCAGGCGGGATTGATCGCTGAAGCAGAAAGCCTTCTGCCATTCCGGGATCTTAATGCCCTGCAAACCGTGGGGTATGCCGAATTGTTCGCCTACTTCGATAACGTGATCACGCTTGACCGCGCCATTGAACTGATCAAACAGAACACACGCCGCTATTCCAAACGTCAGATGACCTGGTTTAAAAAAGATCCTGCATTTAAATGGTTCAACCCGCAAAACGTTGAAGCAATTAGCAACTACGTTCGCGAACAAACAACGCCGTAAGTTGTTCAAATGCCCGGGATGTTAGAATATGATTAGAACCCGTGCGTTCCATCAAACCATTTCCGGTATAAAATCATCTCCACCCGTGAAATCCACCCTCTTGAAAGAAATGTCCATTTCACCAACTCAATCACATCAATCCGTTATCATGAAGTATTGCCTTGCATGTTTATTTGTAGTAATGTTTTCAGCGTTGTATGCCCAGGAAGAGCGGGAGCAGCAATCAGGTGATGTTGCTATTTTGAAAGTCAACTCGAATCGTATTTATGGAAAATTGATCGATAAGAACACCGGGAAACCGATCGAAGCAGCTTCTGTGCAATTGTTTGCCAATGACGCGGGGAATAAAGACAGCCTCCTTACCGGCATGCTTACACGCGCTAACGGCGATTTCAGCTTCGATAATTTACCTTCTTTAAAAAGTTTCCGTCTTATTATTTCTGCGATTGGGTTTACGCAGGTGGACCAGGAAGTAACTCCCGACTATGGAAAGGCGGCTGATCAGCAGAAATTCAGGAAGGACCTGGGTAATATCACCCTGGAGGCCGAAATAAAGCAGCTGGGTAACGTGGTGGTCACTTCTGTCAAGCCGGCACTGGAAATGGGGATAGACCGAAAGATATTCAATGCATCCAAGAGCATGGTCGCTACCGGTGGTACAGCGATCGACCTGATGAAGAACATTCCATCTGTGTCTGTTGATGTAGACGGGAATGTGACACTCAGGAATTCATCGCCACAGATCTTTGTGGATGGCCGTCCTACCATTTTATCACTGGATCAGATCCCGGCAGATAATATCGAGCGCGTGGAACTGATCACCAATCCGTCTGCCAAATTTGACGCGGCGAGTTCTGGCGGCATAATTAATATCGTGCTGAAAAAGAACAAGCGCATTGGCTTGAATGGCCTTGCAACCATTGGCGTTGGCCTCCCGAAAATCGCTAACGGTAATCTTAATCTCAACGTACGCCAGGGTAAATTCAATTTCTTCCTGAGTGGGGGATATAACCAATCCGGAGGAAAAGCAAGAGGAGAAGCACAGCGCCAGAATAAACTGAATGGCGTGGTCAACGATTACTTCAACCAGGAATCAGTCAATGACAGGATTCGCCGGTTCGGCTCTTTAAGGATCGGCGCTGAATATTTCCTTGATAACCGCAATACGATCAGCATTACCCAGCAATTGGGAACAGGACGATTCGGCTATGATGAAGTACAGGATCAGGAATACCTGGATGCCGGCCGCAACCCACTCTATTTTGGTAGCAGAACAGCAGACGGAAAGGCAACATTCAAACGGAATGGGACCAATCTAAATTATAAGCACAACTTTCCTGAAACCGGGAAGGAACTGACTGTAGATGTGAACTATAACTACGGTAGCAGCACAGATCGCTCAGACATTCTGAACGCATTTAATTTCCCGGATGGGCAGGTCTATCGGCCCTCATCACTTGTAAATAACCTTGGCAGCAGTAATTCAGACCAGGTGATATTCCAGGCTGATTATGCGGATCCGATAGGAGAGAATGGAAAGATAGAATTGGGCGTTCGAAGCTATCATAACCTGTTCAACAGCCGTTTTGAAGCTTATGCAAATACTAACGGACAACAACAGAAACTTCCGCTGAGCAATAACTACGAGTATAAGGAAATGGTAAATGCGCTGTATGGCACTTATTCCAATAAGATCGGTAAGTTTTCTTACCAGGCGGGTTTGAGAGCGGAATATTCAAGATTCAATGGTTTGCTGGTAGACAGTGCATTCAAATTTGGATATGAATATCCTTCAAGATTGAAAAATATCTGGAATGCATTATTCCCCAGTTTGTTTGTAACGCATGAGCTGAATGAAAAAGATCAGCTGCAGTTCAATTATTCGAGAAGGATCCGCAGGCCAAATTTCTGGCAACTGAATCCATTTATTGATATCAATGATCCCGCGAACCTTCGCCAGGGCAATCCTGCGCTGCGACCAGAGTTTGTAAATTCATTTGAGTTGAATTACAGTCACAACTACAAATCCGGCAACTGGTTGGGAGTGATTTATTTCAGAAATAATCCGGACGATATCACCGAATTCAGCGATACTATCACCACGCAGCAGTACCAGGAGTTGGAGAATGCGGGTGTGAATCCTAATGCGATCCTTAATACCTATATCAATGCCGGAACAACCAACCGTTATGGAGCCGAGTTCACTGTGCAACATAAGATCGGCAAGAACTTCGATATCACTCCAACAGTGAACATGCAATACCGCACTGTAAAGGCAAGGATCAATGACCTTGATCTGAGCAACGAAGGATTCAACTGGGAAACAAAACTCAGCATGAATTATAAGATCGAAACAACCAGATCTTCCCTGTTTAATGGGCTTGGGTTTCAACTGCTCGGTGAATATGAATCTTCAGAAGTAATTCCCCAGGGGAAACGCCGTCCGCAATACAGTGTTGATTATGCTATGCGCAAAGACTTCCTGAAAGATAATAAAGCAACGATCACTTTTTCTGTAAATGATGTGTTCAATACCAGGCGCTGGGGAACGATCTATGATACAGAAACATTTTACCAGGAATCGTACCGCCGGTGGAGTGTACGCAGCTTCCGTATCTCATTCAGCTACAAATTTGGTAAATCAGATTTCTCTCTCTCCAATAAGAAACGTGAGAATAGCGAATCCATGGATTAGAAACGCACCCGTTACATTCCAGGAATTCATGCATAAAAAAAGGAGTAAGAACCGAATTCTTACTCCTTTTTCTCTTTAGATACTTTCGCTATATTTTGATACCGAGGGTAAGCATCAGGTTATTGCCATTATTTCTCATTGTCGCAAATGTATTTGCTTTATCAGGCAATCT
>JBEVKW010000338.1:0-5649 GCA_040509495.1 Chitinophagaceae bacterium
GCTGCGTCAGGGCGGCGTAGCGCGGGCTAGTCTGTCTGATCTGTGTCTCGACCTGCTGAAGTTCGGTCCTCAGGTTCTCGATCTCATTGCCACTGGCCGCCGCCTGCGCGTCGGTGTGCGGGCCGCTAAGAAGTTGTACCCGACGCCGTGCGCTGGCGTTGAGTTGTTGTTGTAAGGCGCGCTCGCGCTCGACCAACTTCGAGTCCACGCCTTGCCGTATGTCCGCGCCCGCCTCCGTCAGCAGTTCAAGCAAGCTGCGCGCCCGCGCCCGCTCACTGGCATGCAACGCCTTGCCGTCATAGTTTGCGGCCGGCTGCTGCTTATGCAGGCGCATCAGCAGGTCAACGTAGAACTCATAGTTGCCCTGCACGGTGGCAAAAAAGGAGGAGCGCAATTCCTGACTACCGATTTCGGTGCGGAGTGACTCAAGAATAGCGATGGCGGCTTCGACGTGAGCGAGCGCATCATTGAACTTGCCAAGTTTACGTTCGATAGTTGCGATGTTACCTAGCGTCCCGGCCTCCCCACCGCGATCTCCGACAGCACGACTGAGCGGTAAGGACTGATTATAATAATCGAGGGCCTTCTGATTCTCTCCTTGATTATCATAAGCCCTACCGACGTTATTGAGCGTCACAGCCTCCCCCCTGCGATCTCCTATAGCACGTCTGAGCGACAAGGCTTGGCCATAATAATCAAGGGCCTTCTGATGCTCGCCTAGATGATCGTAGGCCGCGCCGATGTTGTTGAATATTACTGCCTCCCCATCGTGGTCTCCGACTGCACGAAAGAGCGGCAAGGCTTGATTATAATAATCGAGGGCTTTCTGCTGCTCGCCCAGATCACCATAGACCAAGCCAATGTTGCTAAGAGTTGTAGCCTCGCCACCGCGATCTCGGACAGCAAGTCTGAGCGACAGGGCTTGATTGTAATAGTCAAGCGCCCTCTGTTGATCGCCTAGATAAGCATAGACTCCAGCGATATTGTTGAGCGTTACAGCTTCCCCACGGCGATCATCGACGGCGCGTCTGAGTGTTAACGCCTGCTGGTAAAAGTCGAGAGCCTTCTGCTTCTCGTATAGAGCAGAATAAGCCTTGCCGATATTGTTAAGTATCCTGGCTTCCCCACCGCGCTCTCCGAGATCACGACTGAGCGGTAAGGCTTGAAAGTAATAATCGAGCGCCTGCCGCAGCTCGCCCAAATCATCATAAGCCCTACCGACATTGCTGAGCGTTACAGCTTCCCCATCACGGTCTCCCACAGCACGAAAGAGCGGCAAGGCTTGATTGAAACAGTAGAGGGCCTTTTGCGTCTCGCTGAATGAGATGTAGGTGACTCCCATAGAGAGAAGTGTAGAAGCTTCTCGTGAACTATCATTTAGAGCGTGGAAGAGTCGCTGAGCTAACTCAAACTTTTGGATGGCTTGCTGAAGAGATTCTTTTGAACCTTCTTTTAGCATTTGCCGTCCCTCGTTAAGTAATCTTTCAGCAGTAGCTCGCGTCTCCGTTCGGTCGGTTTGCGCGGCGAGCGGCGCGGCCGAGAGAGAGAAGGTCAGGAGCAGCAGGAGGGCACAGCGGATGAGGCAGGAGACAAGGTACAACGTGTTGGGGCGCTGAGGGTTGCATGTATTCATGGCTGCCGATCCTTTTATCCAATGAGCTTTCATCAGATGGAAAACTGCCAGTTGGTAGCGGGTTGAGGTGAGAGGCCGCGCCGCCCCTTGGACTTAGGTTGGAGCGAGATAATGACTGGGGCTCTGAACTATGTCACCGCTGAGGCTGTAGGCCGCCTCCAAGCATTGCGGCTCTCAGTGCCGATGGCAATTGCAGAAGGTGATTTATTGCGACCTTTTTGGTAATGCGACTTACGCATGGGACGCTTAATTTCTGAGCAGGTTAGCTAGCTCATTTGCTAACTGCGGGTTGTGAGACCGCAAGAGTTGTTGCTGTTCCGCCAGCCCATGCCGATTGTCCGTAAGGTAGTAAATGACCCCTAGGTTGTAGTGGGCCGCGGTGTAGTTCGGGCCGGTCCGAATGGCAGCTTTCAGAGAGTCTATTGCCTTCGCGTATTGCTCCAGCTTGCTGTAGGTCAAGCCTAAGTTGTAATAGGCCTCGGAGTAGTCTGGCTTGAGCTCGACCGCTTTCCTAAACTCCGTGACGGCCTCGTCATTTCGTTTCAGTGCCGCGAGCGATAGGCCGAGATTGTAATGCGGTTGCGCGAGATTCGGCTCGGCGGCTAGCAGTCGTTGGTAGGCATCAATTGCTTGGAGATGCTTACCGGCTGCGGCGTATGAGTTGCCGAGGTTGTAGTAGGCTGTATACAAATCAATAGAATTTTCTGGTGTTAGGGTGACCGCCACGCTGTAAGCCGAGGCTGCCTTCTCATATTGGCCCAGTGCTTCATAAGACAATCCCAAGCCATACTGTGCCATGAACAGCTTTGGATTAGCAGAGGCTCCTCTCATGAATGCCTTCACCGCTTCTTGGTATTTGCCTTGCCCGTAGAGTTGCGCCCCCATTCTGACCTCCACAGAATCGGAGTTGAAGACGCGGGTCGTCCCATTCATGGTGAGCCTGTCTGAGGGGTCCCGTTCGGCGTATGGCTCGAAGCCGCGCGCGCTGTCGGGGAGCTGTTTACGGCGGATAATGTCGTTATTTGGGGCCTGAATGCCTGGCCCAAGGCCCTTATACACCGGGGGGAGATTTTCATACTCTGCAATCTCCCGAGCGTACAAGGCCGAGTACAGCCTCAAATATTTATAGGCCGAAGCGACTTCGTCAATTTCATCCGGAGTGAGGCTCGCCGTTTCCGTCACGCGTGATAGAACCTTACCCAGAGAATGGTTTGTCCTTCCCGAAAGGTTCTGGACTCTATTGGGTAACCACCCGCCGCCCGCGTAAATGATTGTGACCGGATCGCCTGTTTGGAAGGCTATAGTGTAGTCTCCCGTCGCCCCTGTAACTTTGCTGTCAATGATTGCCTGCCCGCGCTGAACTGTTATCCTGACGCCGGGGGTGGGCTGGTTCTGCTTATCGACGACCCGTCCGCTGATCGTGAAAGTCTGTGCGCCAGCAGTGAGGCACGCGAGCGATACCCATAAGAGTGATAATAATATTATGGGCGAAATTCTCCCTCTCACGAGCTTAACGCCTCCTTATCTAACCGCCGACCGAAGAACTAACCTGATATCTTCGGGGGGCGGGGTGAGCTTCGACCAGACGCGGACGACTGCGACTAACTTATCGCCCTTTTGGCAGTCTGGCACCGAGAAGTTTAACTTATGGGCGTCGCCCGCAGGCTTCAATTGCTGAATTGCTTCGTCGCCCGTGGCTTTATCGTGCGATACCTTGAAAGCCATCGAGGTCATTTCAAGGCCAGCCTGAGCCGACAGCTCCCACACGAAAGCCTTCGTCTTTTCCTGAACGGTGTACTCGAACGCGCCCGCGCTGGAACGCTTATCCGGTTCAGCCTCTTGCGCGTCTACTCCTTCACGCCTATATAGGTCGGTCAAAGCCTGTAGCCAGCCGGTCTCGGCCTCAATGACTTCGAGTTGGATGGGGCCTTTTAACGTGACCCCTTCCTGAGCGTCGGGGCCGGGGGCCGCAGCTTTGTATTTATCGGAGACCAGCCCACCGGGGACGACACCGAAGTAAACAAGTCCAAGGGCAAAGACGCCTCCTAAGAAGAAAAGCAGCAGCCCCGGCGGCCCCCATTTTTTAACAATGAAGACGAGTGTTGCTCCGACGACGGGGATGCCTTCGACGGCCTTGTTGAACGCCTCTTCCGAAGAGCCTTTGCTGGTCGAATCCACTCGAGCGGCGTCGGGGGGCACAGCCACGTCGGCCGCGTTAGCGTCGGCGGCGGGTATACCGCGCTTTCCTACACTCGATTTCATCTAGGTGTCGCAGACCGGGGTTGGTTAGAAATGTTGAGTAGACGACGTGTGCGCTTTTACTCTCCGAAAATACTTTCAGTCCGCACGAATGTGCGGATAAAGTTAAAGCTCACGAATGTCATTCGGATTCGCTTTCAGTCCGCCGTTTGCCTGCGGATACGAAATCTGTGCACTGAAAGTGCACAGTGTTCTATAAGATGAAGGTCATATGCATTCTGAGGTACGGGTGAACAGTAATCTCGCCCCAAATGCCTGTCAAAGGACTACGCATCTCGCGGCTGGCGACTGTCGTCCGCCTGCTTGAACAGCCAAAGCCGGCCCAAATTAAAGCTTAATGGCGCGATGACGTTTGCGCGGACGGGGTCACGCGCAGGGCCGTCGCTTTTGGCGCTCAGCGCCACTCGCCTTGCAGCGTGAACGCCGCCCAGTAGAACGGCGCGCTGTAACGTGGCTCGCGCAGCATGGACGCCTGCGCTGCCTGTAGTGCTTGCGCCGGTCGCAGCTTATCTGTCAACATGCCTTTGTAGAATCTCGTCATCAACTCAGCCGTCACCTCGTCGTTCACACTCCATAGGCTTACAACCACGCGTGGCACGCCCGCATACATAAAACCACGCGTCAACCCCACTAACCCTTCACCTTTGACCTCTTTTCCCAAGCCCGTCTGACACGCGCTCAAGACCACTACGTCCGCGTTCAACTTGAGATTGAAGACCTCGTGCGTACGCAGAAAACCGTCTTGCGCTTGGCCTTGTTCGTTGAACATTGAGAACATGATGCCAGAGAGCTCGGGATGCTGGCTGTTGATGAAGCCGTGTGTAGCGAAGTGGACGAAGCGATAATCAGCCAACGCCGGATCAGTGGCCGCCCCACGGTTCGCTGCGAAGTCAAGTACCTTCAACCGCGCATGAGGTGGCGCGAGCGCGCTGATGGCATCTGCTTCGCGGCGCGTTGCAGGCAAACGCGGAATACGCAAATCCATCTCTGCTAGCCCTGACTCCCGCGCCGACTTCTCTGCTATTACACCCAAGTCACGTGACTTGTCCTCAAGCGTGTTTAGCATGTTAATGTGGGCATCTGGCTGACTGGCGTGCGTCTTGAATCGCTCGTCCGCGCGCTCGAAGACCGGGTCGGCCAGCACCGCCAACGTCTTAGTCGTGGCTTTGTGCTCGCCTGCCTTACGCTTTAGCACGGCAAGCGTCGAAGCCGACGGCAGACTAACGATCTCGTGCTCAACAATGAGCGGCGGCTTCGCCCCGCCCCCCTCACTCGACAGTTCGGGTAACGCCGCGAAGGGAACGAATTGGAGTGCGCCGTCGGCCACAATCAGCAGCCGCTTCTTACCCAAGAGTGTGGCTGCGGGCGCGAGTAGCATGCGGCTCAATCGCGCCGCTGCTTGCTCCGACCGCGCCTGTGCTTGTTGGCGCAACGTACTGCCTATCTCACGCTTCGCCGTTACGTCATTAGCCGACGCTTGCGGAGATTGAGACACAGACAGATAGAACTCGCGCGCGGCGGCTTCGATCTCGGTGCGCTTCGGTAGCTCATAACTCTTGATGGCTGTAGTCGTCACCAGCCACAGGTAGCTGCGATCTTTGCCGAGCGCGTATTCGAGCAATAACGTGTCGGCGTCCAGTGCCTGTGTTTGAATCTCTGCCAGTGTCAGGGGCTGCGGCTGCGTCAGGGCGGCGTAGCGCGGGCTAGTCTGTCTGATCTGTGTCTCGACCTGCTGAAGTTCGGTCCTCAGGTTCTCG
>JBEVKW010000339.1:0-20893 GCA_040509495.1 Chitinophagaceae bacterium
AAGTAGTAACGTTTAGCAGATCGTAGCATTAACTTCCTTCCCGGAAGTTCTGCTGAGCAACTGCTCTTCATTTGCTGTCTGTGTCATCAGGTAACCTGGAGCTTGCCCGGCAGCTGCCTTCAGTTTGTATCAGGCCTCTGTTGTTTGGCTAAACTTTTGAGATTATTGCTTTTAGAGCGTATTTCGGTAAGCCGCATTCAAACAGCGATTCTTATAAATCACCTACTATTAATCTCATAAATATTGATCTCTTATGAAGATATTAAACAGCATCAACTGGAAATGGAGACTATTTATTTTATGTATGGCTGTGACGGCTATTTATGGCTTCCGTCATGTTGAAGAACCATTGACCGTGTCGTCGGAGCAGCCGATCATGAAGTACAGTGCGCCTCCACTTCCGGCTAATTTCAGCTTCGCGGGTGAAGCGGTACCGGTGCATGATCGGCTGATACGTGAGCAATGGGATAGGGAAGTGCTTTACAATTATTTTCAGCCTCAATCGATCTTATATATTATAAAGCTATCGAGACGGCATTTCCCCGAGATAGAAGCTCAGTTGAAAAAGCACGGTATCCCGGACGATATGAAATATCTGTGTGTTGCCGAGTCAAATCTGCAGCAACTCGTATCCAAAGCAGGCGCGGCGGGTTTCTGGCAGTTCATGCCCGCAACGGCATCGGAATTTGGCCTGGAAGTAAACGCAAATGTTGATGAACGATACAATATTGAAAAGTCAACTGATGCCGCCTGCAAGTATCTGCGACGGGCCTATGAACAACTCGGTAGCTGGACGGCAGCAGCCGCCTCTTATAATTGTGGGATGGGAGCATACTCGAGCCAGGCAACTTTCCAGGGAAGCCGGAACTATTATGACCTGTTCCTGCCGGAAGAGACAAACCGGTATATATTCCGGATCCTGACGTTTAAATATTTTCTTGAGCAGGCAGCTGCACTTGGCTTTATAGTCGATCAGGCTGATGGTTATCAAACTGAGCAATATCCAAAAATGGAGATCAATGCATCTATTCCAAACCTGGCAACATTTGCAAAGGCCAATGGAAGCTCGTACAAACTGATAAAACGCCTCAATCCGTGGATTCGGGGAAAAAGCCTTCCAGTTTCACCGGGAAGAAAGTATACACTAGTGTTGCCATCTATCAACAAATAAGGTGCTGTTTTGACGATATTGTCGCTACCTGTCAGAGTATTAGGCCGTTTAGAAACTAACTGGCACAAATCTTACAAGACCTTATTAATACAAATTTTATTTATGAAAAAAGTTTTTCTGTTGCTATGCCTTGGTTCTGTAGTTCTGTTTGCGTGTAATAATGAGGGAAAAGATCCTGTTGAAAAAGCTGATTCTGTAAACAAGCAAGCCAGAACGGATACAATGACAATGGCGCCTGCGCCTGATGCCGGTACGAGCGCTTTCCTGGTAGACGCTGCAAATAGTGGTATGGCGGAAGTAGCCCTTAGTCGTCTTGCACTCGAGAAAACCTCTAATGCCTCCATTAAACATTTCGCGGATATGATGGTGTCTGGCCACACTGCGGTGAATGACCAGCTTAAAGAAATCGCTCTGCGTAAGAACGTTACGCTTCCGTCAGGTGTTTCCGAAGAAAATAAAAAGAAGGCTGATGACCTTATGAAAAAAGCCGGAAAAGACTTCGATAAGGACTATGTGGACGTTATGATCAAGGATCATGAAAAAGCTGTTGATCTGTTTGAACACGCTTCCGATAATGTAAAAGATGCAGAAGTGATCTCTTTTGCGACAAACACACTTCCCAACCTGAGGGCGCATCTGGATTCAATAAAGCTCATTAAGAAGAACTGGAAATAGTATCTCTGTTTCTCCTTTCAGAAAGCCGGTGTCATAAGCACCGGTTTTCTTATGTATAAGATGAACTATTAAGGTAAGCTCTTACCACTTATTTAAATCAGGGAGGACGAGGATAGCGTGATGGCATGCCATTTGCACATGTATTTACTCTTTCCTTAAGTATTCCAAAATCAACATCTACGCTTGCAAGATAATAAGGCAGTTCATCTGTTTTAAATCTATCTGCGTCTCTGAGGGACAAAAACACCTAATCACTTTGATTCGTTGTGGATCCGTTTGATGGAATTTGAGTTAATATAGATCAGTAATACCTGTATGAGATGAAAAGGAAGGCTTGAGGACAGGAGTGGCTGGTTAAGGGCTGGTTAATGATCATTGACAGGGCTTCTGTAGAATAAGCCGATCATGATAATGGAAGAACACCGACGTCCGGGCGAGACGTCAACACTTAAATATATATCCTGAAAAGACGGCTTTGGAAACTTTAAAACTTATTATCTGTATGAAATCAGCGAAACACAATACCGACAGTCCGGGCATACGCAGCCTGGTTGTGTACAAGAAAGAAACACCTTTGGCTCTTCGTGTAAGAAAGTCAGATCCGTCTATCCACTATCCCAAAATCATTATGCCTGAGCAACCGTTGCGCTATATCAAAGCAAAAAGGCACGAATGCTGGTAAATAAGCTTGAAGGCCCCGGTTCATCCGGGGCCTTTTTCTTTATATGCGCTACCTGCTGAAATGAAAGATAGGCTCCCAGGAGAAAAGTTCATGAAGGGCGGCAAATAAAGGGCTTAGCCTGCCAGTTGGAAGCCTTGAATCCGTCGCCTTTTTAAACCTGGCTAAAGTTAAAATTTCGAGCATAAAACTGTTTATAGCAGAAATGTATTAGTTTTATTACTTATTACTCCGCCCTCTTAAAATTTCCCCCAATATTTTACCATTACTGTGTTCCTGTATGCCCAGCATACCTGACCGGTTTTTCCGTTTGTGGCGACTGATGGAAAAGAAAAACGTTTGCCGATCGCTTGCCTTAATGTATGACCGGACTGCAGGGTTCCAGGCTGCTGTTCAGGCTGGTATAATTTATTCAGGAAATGAACAAGATCACAGTTTTATTGGTGGACGACCATCGCATGATGATGGAAGCATGGGCTATTGTATTGGGACAGCATAAGCAGTTCAAAGTGATAGGGCAGGCCGCATCATCAGATGATGCCCTCAGGATCGTAGAGGCCGAGCGTCCGGAAATAGTCCTTACCGACATTAATATGTCGCCGGTCGACGGTTTTACCCTCACGGAAAAGATCCTCGAAAAATCTCCCGCATCGAAGGTTATTGGCGTTTCGATGCACAATATCCCTTTGTACGCAAAAAAGATGTTGCGGATGGGCGGTCGGGGTTATGTTACCAAAAACTCTTCGAAGGATGAACTCGTGACTGCCATCCTGGAAGTGCACAGCGGCAATATCTTCATTTGTAAAGAGATCAAGGATATTTTAGCCAATGAGCAGCTGGATGACAATAATGACATGATCCGTATCTACTCCCTCACCGAAAAGGAGCTGGAGATCATTGCTTGCGTTAAACAGGGGCTTTCCTCCCGGGAGATCGCGGAGCTGAAAGAAGTGACCCTCAAAACGGTGGAGGTTCATCGTTACAACATCCTCAAAAAACTGGGCTTGCCAAATACGGCTGCGCTGGTGAGTTATATTCAATCCCGCGGCTTATGAAATGCAAATCCGGAGAGAAATAAATGATCAATACAAATAATGCTTCATCACTCCGCAGATCATTAGTTGCGGAATTCGCGTTTCATCAATTTGCGTAAAGAGAAGAGCCATTCCGCTGCAGCGGAATGGCTCTCTTCTAGACGTCTGTTCTTTAGAATTTAATGGGTAGTGGAGGTCTAAGAACTACTGGATGAATTTGAATTCCACCCGGCGGTTCATAAACCTGCCTTCAGGATTGTCACGGCCGTTAATTGTTTCGGCTTCGAGCGGACAACATTCGCCAAGGGCCCTTCCGCTAAGTCGCGTCCGGCTTATGCCTTGTTGCTCCAGGTAAATGATAACCGCATCCACTCGCTCTTGCGCCAACCTGAGGTTATAGGTGGCACTTCCTTTAGCGTCCGTGTATCCGTTCACTTCCACTTTCATGGAAGGATCTTGATTCATTAATTCAGCAAGTCTGTCGAGGTTGTTGAAATATTCATCATCTACTAAAGACTTGTCGAATGAGAAATGCACAACAGGCTGGAATGATCCGCTGCCGGACGTTCTTTGATTCCGTCCAACCCGGCCTGATTTGCGTGTTGCCGATACCGGTTCGTTTACAGAACCGGATTGACGTTCGGTTACTTCCCTGGTTACAGAAGGGCCACCTGTGTTTGCAGATGTTGTTCCCTGCAGTATCCTGAATTCGACCCTGCGGTTTATTGCACGGCTTTCGGGGTTATCCAATCCGTCAACGATCTCACTGACAACGGGGGAGGATTCACCATATGATCTGCCGATCAACCTGTCTGTGCCGATACCTCTATCGCGCAGATAATTGATACATGCATCCACTCTCTCCTGGGCCAGGCGGAAATTGTAATCCTCCGTTCCGAAGGCATCCGTATGGCCGCTTATTTCTACTATCATTGATGGGTTTCTTTCCATGATCCTGATCAGTGTATCTAAATTGTGATGATACTGTTTCTTTAAAAAAGATCTGTCAAAGTCAAATCTTGCGATCAATACGGGATCGTACCGTTCTCCCGGAGGTCTTTCCGGCGGATCTTTTCCTTTATCAGGTTTAAAGATCTCATCCGAAGGATCCGGTGGTTCACCCACATCGGGATCAAAGATCTCATCTGTGGTCAGTAATACATCTTTATTACTGATACTGTCCCGGCCCGTCAGCATCACCACCACATAACTGCTTGTATCTGTTTTATACGTTGGCTTCTGTGCAACGATACTGTACCGAGAAGTATTTCTTAATTCAAATTGATAAAAACCCAGGCTGTCTGTTTCCCTTACAAGGATCACATTTCCGTCTTTCTTAGGATCTGTGATCAGGACTGCAACATGGGGGATAGGCGCTCCTGTCTTTTCATCCAGCACTTTCCCGGAAATGTATTGAACATTGTCCGACACCACAGCAAACAGGTCAAGGCAACAATCCGTCTCACGGTCAGAACTCAGCCACCCTGTATTCCACAGGTTGTCTTCATCCGTTCCGATATAATACTGATCATCTTTAGATGAGTTGACCGGTGCACCAGGATTTACCGGATGCTCCCAGGTAATCGATTCGATATTTCCTTTCGAGGCATATATATCGAAACCTCCCATGCCCACGTGCCCATTGCTCGAGAACACCAGGCTGTTTGAAACCGGGTGAAACCATGGGGTCGCTTCATCATTTGGCGTATTGATAAAGATGCCCATATTCTGTACCGACACCGGCTGCAAGGAAGCATTCAGTTTCGCAAACCAGATATCATATTTACCAAAACCACCTTTCCTGTCTGAAGAGAATAAAAGATATTTTCCGTCGGATGTAATGGAAGGTTGTGTACTGTTTGACCCTTCAAGATTTACAGGTGCCTGTAATTTTTCCGGAACCGACCATGAACCATCTGTATGTTTTTTGGAAGTATAGATGGCAGAGGTGATCACACCATTTTCCTTTTTCCATCGGGTGAAGAAAAGTTGCTGTCCATCACGTGTCAGTGAAGGCAAACCATTGTTATATCCCGGTTCTTCGGGAATGTTCACCAGCCTGGCGGTTTCGCGGATATTGCCACTGTCGGGCGCACTGTAAAGGCGTGCCGAGTATGCGGGGTTGCCATGATACATTTTACTGCTGTCCACGAATACGGCAGTAAAGAAAGCTTCCTTCGCAGCTGATGTAGCGATGGCATATGCGGAAGTATTGGCTGCGTTTGGTTTTCTTGTAACGGTAAAGTTGCTTTGCTTTTTATTTTCTGTTTGCGCGCGTATGTACCTGAGGTTGGCCAATTCGCGATCGGCAGCTTCCATCCATTCATCCTTCGCGCTGCGGGAATCACGGAATTCAGAGATCACTTTTAATGCTTCATCATATTTCTGGTTTGTTCTTAATGTAACACCATACCAGTACTGGCTGGCGGGATAGGAACTCAGCGAAAATGAAGACGCTTCTTTATACCATTTTTCGGCTTGTTTAAAATCGTTATGTAACCGGTAGCTTTCTGCGAGACGGTAAATGGCCCCCTGCCGGGACACCGTGCTCTCCATTGTTTTTTCGCCCTTCTTTCTTACAGCAAAGGGGCTTGAAGAAACCTTACGGGCATCCTTTCCTCCTGAAAGAAACTTTTCATAATACTGAGCGGCTTCATAGTAGTTCTTTTCATTGAACAACTTTTCCGCCTCTTCAAACAACGCCGGCTCATTGTTCTGCGCATGCAGCGCCCCCATACCCAGCAGCAGGCAGGATATGAGGCCATACACAACCCTTGCGAAGGCTGTTGTTGGTACGGCAGACCGGTGAATGATTTGGTTACCCATAGGAATTTCTCAAACTATTTTTAAAAACGTGGACAGTAGAACGGTTTTGATGTTACCTCCGAACTGCCTCCCCAACCCACAAACGATAACGATACTTCCAGGCTATTCCGGTTGATAAAATTTTGCGTTTTTGAAGATGCATTTACATCATAGCTCATCCCGAAGGTGAAGCCCTTATGATAAAAGCCTACAAATGGAGCAAGGGCATCATCAATGCGGAGGTTTGCGCCAAACATGATATCTGTACTCGCACCACCATACAATTGTGCATACGCACCTAACATCTTCTCCTGCGCATTACCCTGGCGCATATACAGAAGGTTTGGAACGATATCAAACATGTCCGAGATATAGATCCTGGCACCTGCATGTGCACTATATCTTACCGGTAATTTTGTTTTTTCACCACCGCTGATAAACGGATCAGTAGGGCGGGTGAGATGAAAGGCAGAAAGCCCTCCGAATAATTTTATTTTGTTGTCGGGATTGCCATTATAATAGGCAATACCGGTTCCCGCGTCGAACGAAGAAACAGATGGCTTATAGAAGTTCTCCGAAGTGATAGAGTTGGGATCGAAACCAAGTCCTGCAACCCATTGGTCGCCAAACTGAAGTTTGCTTACATTAAAACGACGGTTGATCAGGCCAGCCTGCACCGCCATCACTACCTGGTGATGTCCAAAACGAACACCGGTATAGGCAAAGTTGGCATAACCGGTTGTATAATTATAAGCACCGTCGGAAGATGACTGATGCATAAGATTTATGCCGACATTTAAATTCTTATTCGTTGGAGCTTCGGCAGAAATACCTTGTGTAGATAAGGTGCCGCCATATTGACTTCTCCAAACGGCGGAAACCCTGTAATCGCCTTCGATAGCACCCGTTAACGCCGGATTCAAAAACATTGGCTGAATGAAATACTGCGAAAAATGCGGATCAACCTGAGCGTTGATCACATCGCGTGAACCGATAACGGTCATAACGACCGCCACAGCTTTCAGCAAAGTATTTTTTTTCATTCAATTGGTTTTTACAGGACGTTATTGGATTTCTTTTTCTACCGTACCAGGTTTACTGTGCCTCTTTTTGTTACGGTTGTATTATCGAGGAAAGTGACTTTTATTCCGTAAGGATATACGCCAACCGGCTGTGCTTTTCCTTTGAATAGGCCATCCCATCCTTTGTTTACATCAGTTGTTTGATATACGAGTTCTCCCCACTGATTGAATACTCTCATCTCGATCGACTTGATAGATGATCCATATGGCTTAAACGTATCATTCTTTCCGTCATTGTTCGGTGTGAACGCATTGGGGATAAAGAAATCTTTACCACCCGGCTCAAGTTCAACCAGCAGGCGCACTGTATCCAGGCAACCATCTGCAGATCGTCCGATCACTGCAAAAGTCTGCGCGCTGTCTTTTATAATGAAAGACTGTGCAATGGCCGTTTGTGCAGAGAAATTCGCTGCAGGCTTCCAGCCGATAACCTGATAAGAACTGTTGGCACCCGAAGTCAGTGTTAACATCATCCCGGGCATGATCGGATTTGTGTTGGCCGTGAGCGACATCCTGAAGTCTCTCACCTGCACCTGTACGGTTGCCGACACCGAACATCCCGCTGCATTGGTTGCAACTGCTGTATAGGAAGTTGTTGCCTGCGGTTGTACTATAACGCTATTACCTGTTCCGATATTTTGCCATGTTATGGTATTACCTGGAGATGAGGCGGTCAGGGTCACTGCTTCGCCACGGCAGATTGCGGCTACATTTGCTATAGTGATCGAAGGGGAGGCACTGAGCACTACGCTTACTGGTCTCACATCAGTCTGACATCCTCCCGGAGCAATGAATCCGCGTATATAATACGTGCCGCTTGTGCTGAGCGAAGATGCATTCGCCAACGGTGTTGTGCAGGCAGCGTCTGCAAAGTACTCATAAGTCAGGCCTGCCGTACTTCCTGCAGTGATTGCGGCCGCAGTAATATCAACTGTTCCAGGGATACATGCCGGAGCAGGGTTAGTGACAACCAGTACTGGAGTTGGCAAAATGCTTACAGTAGTGCTGGTAGTGTTACCGCATAAGCCATTATTGAAGCTATAGGTAACCGTATACGTGCCTGGTGTGCTGGCCGATATATTGATGGCTCCGGTTGTATTGTTTATCGACAGCCCTGATGGCGCCGACGCATAGGTTCCGCCTCCAAGTCCTGTCCGCGTAACATTTCCTGTTCCTCCTGCACTGACGCAGAACGGAGCGCTGCTGTAAGCAATGTTAGCTGTTGGCGTAAGGTTGACTGTAACAACTACGGCCTCTATGCCGGTTACACAACCTGCAGGAGTTGTTCCCTGCACGTAATAAGTACCGCTGGTTCCGATGGCATTCGGAGATGATACTTTGATCAATCCTCCCGGATCGATAAAGTAATTATATACTAATCCTGGCGTACTGCCAGTGGTAATACCTGGAGCCGTAATATCAACTGTACCCGGAGCACAAACAGCTGCCGGATTAGTGATCACCAGTACAGGCAAAGGATTGATCGTAACCGTTGCATTGGTGGTAGCGCTGCAGATGCCATTGCTGAAAGTATACGTCACTGTATATGTTCCCGGCGTACTTGCCACCAGGTCGATCACACCAGTAGTTGAATTTACGATCAGACCGGTTGTTGAACCATAGATACCACCCGACTGTCCTGTTTGAGTTGCACCCGCCGTGGCAGCCTGGGCAGCGCAATAAGGAGATCCATTATAAGAAATACTGGCAACCGGCAACGCATGGATCGTCACGGTTACAGGCAGGATTGATGAACGGCAGCCTGCCGGCGTTATACCTTGGATATAGTAGGTGCCACTCACACTGACCGCATTAGGATTGGCAAGGGCGATGGTACCTGCGGCATCCGCGTAATAATTGAATGTAAGACCTGGTGTACTTCCTGTCGTTATATCTGCATGAGTCAGGTCGACAGTAAGCGGCGCACAAACTGCTGCAGGCTGATGGATCACCAGTGTAGGGATCGTGGCTATCACGATAGACGCAGTAGCCGTGTTGCTGCAGGTCCCGTTGCTGAAACTATAAGTCACCGTATAGGTACCGGGAGTGCTGTTGGTGATATTGACAGAGCCGGTTACCGGGTCAATTGACAAGCCTGCTGAAGAACTGTATGAACCGCCGGCCTGACCTGTTTGTGTAACAGTTGCAATACCTGCTGTGCAGAACGGACTTCCTGCATAGGAAATACCTGCCGCCGGAGCCGGATTGATGATCACCTGCACAGGTCTGATCGTTTTGCAGCCACCCGCATTCGTTGCTTGAATATAGTAAGTGCCGCCTGCTGCAACAGCCGATGGATTCGTCAGCGGTATGGTCGCAGTTGCGTCAGTGAAATAAGCATAGGTAAGTCCTGCTGTGCTTCCGGAAGTGATAGCTGCCGCCGTAAGGTTGACCGATGCCGGTGCGCATACGGGTGCAGGATCGGTGATCACCAATACAGGAGGCGGTGCAATTACAATTGAGGTAGTTGCTGTATTCGCACAGGTTCCATTTGTAAAGCTGTAGGTGATCGTATAAGATCCGGGTGTGCTGGCTGCAAGATTGATCGCACCGGTAACGGGATCGATGATCAACCCTGAAGAAGAACTGTATGAGCCACCCGCCTGGCCGGTTTGTGCTACTGCAGCATTGCCTGAGCTGCAGAACGGAGAGCCGGCGTAGCTGATCGTTGCGACTGGTAGCGGATTGATCGATACGGTGACCGTGCCGATTGTTGTTTTGCAACCACCCGGTGTTGTTCCCTGGATATAATAAGTTCCGCTTGCGGAAACAGCTGACGGATTGGTCATTGCTATAGTACCCGCAGCATTCGTGTAATAGCTGAAGCTCAAACCTGGTGTACTGCCGGCAGTGATGGCTGCCGATGTAAGATCAACAGGTGAAGGTGCACAGACCGGTGCTGGATTTGTGATCACCAGAACAGGCGCCTGCACGATGGTAACTTGTGCCGTTGTGGTATTTGAACAGGTGCCATTGCTGAAAGTATATGTCACCGTATATGTGCCCGGCGTGCTCGCTGCGATGTTTATCGCACCCGTCGAAGGATTGATAGCGAGACTTCCACTTGCGCTGTACGTTCCTCCGGCCTGGCCTGTCCGCGTCACCGTAGCTGTAGCACTGCTACCCTGGCAATAAGGTGAACCCGGATAGCTGATAGAAGCAACAGGTGCGGGAACAATCGTTACCACTACAGGAACCGTTGAAGTAAGACAGCCAGAAGCTGAATATCCCTGAATGTAATAGGTGCCGCTTGCTGATACCGCGTTTGGATTCGCCAGTACGTTTGTGCCGGCTGCATTTGTATAATAATTGAAACTAAGCCCTGGTGTACTGCCTGCGGTAATGCCTGCCAGTGTAAGGTTAACGGTAGCCGGCGCACAAACAGGAGCCGGATTATGTGTTACCAGGGCAGGTGTGATGATGATCGTAATAGTGGTGGTAGCAGTATTGCTGCAGGTTCCGTTACTGAATGTATACGTAACGGTATAGGTTCCGGGTGTGCTACTTGCAAGGTTGATAGCACCGGTGGTTGAATTAAGGGTCAAGCCAATAGTTGAACTGTACGTGCCACCTGTTTGCCCGGTTTGCGTTACCGGTGCGATGCCTGTTGCGCAGAATGGCGCACCATTATATGTGATAGAAGCAACAGGTGCAGGAGTGATCACAACCATTACCGGTCTGATCGGTGTTGTACATCCGCCGGTTGAAGTTCCCTGAATATAATACGTACCACTAACTGCGATTGCTGAAGGATTTGTCACCAGGATCGTGCCTGCTGCATCGGCGTAATACTGGAATGTTAAACCGGCATCACTTCCGGCAGTCACTGCTGCTGCGGTGAGATTGATAGTGCCTGGTGCGCATACTGGTGCCGGATTCGTGATCACAAGATTCATTGTTGCACCGATCACGATCGTCGTGGTTGCAGTATTTGAGCAGGTTCCGTTGGAGAATGAATAAGTAACGGTATAAGTTCCTGCTGCACTTGCACCAACATTTACAGCGCCCGTTGCGGCATCAATAGATAATCCTGTGCCTGCACTGTATGTGCCGCCTGCCTGACCGGTACGTGTTACCGGTACGATCAGTGTGGACGATCCTGATACGCAGAACGGAGATCCGGCATAGGCGATCGATGCAACAGGCAGCGCATTGATCACAACAGTTGTACTTGTCGTGTTGGAACAGGTGCCGTTTGTAAAGTTATAGCTAACAGTATATGAACCCGGTGTGCTTCCCGCAATATTGATCGTTCCAGACACAGGGTCTATGGATAGTCCTGTTGTGGAACTGTATACACCTCCCGTTTGTCCGGTATGTGTTACTGTTGCTGTACTGCCTCCGCAGAAAGGTGAGCCGTTATAAGAGATACCGGCGAGAGGTTGTGGATTGATCACTACGGTTACCGGCTTGATATCAACACAACCCCCGAGTGACGTGCCTTTGATATAGTATATGCCGCTGGTTGAAATAGCTGAAGGATTTGAAAGAGCAACTGTAGCTGCAGCATCTGTAAAATATGTGTATGTCAATCCTGTTGTACTACCTGCTGTAATTGCGGCTTGTGTTATGTCAACAGTTGCCGGAGCGCACACAGGCGAAGGATTAAAAATTACTACCACGGGAGTACCTGTCTGACCGCCTGCATAGTTGAAGGATGACGTATTTTGCGAAGCAACAACCACTTCAGTAACCGGGCAAGCGACAGCTGTTTGTGAGCAAACGCCGCCATAGCGGATCACTGCTTCTTCAGTAATGGTAGAACTGCTTCCGGTGGGATAGGTGGGTACAGCAGCAGCTGGTACACGCACGGTTGCAGTGAACACGACTGAATCACCCGCGGCCACACCCGCCCCCATGAGGAAGTTGTAGTGTCCTCCTGCTGATCCGGTATAACTGGCACCCGCAGGATCGTGGGTGAAACTGATAGAACCTGTATCCATCTGCCAGGGCGATGGCAGTGCTACTCTGAAACCATCGGCAATCGTTGTGGGTAATGGACCCTGGTTAATGATCTTGAATTTGTATGTTGCAACAATATCCCCGGTTATACAATCGAGCAAGCCGGTTGTGGTAACTGAGCTTACGCTGTATACATTCGTGTATTGAGGAATGCCATTGATGGTGATCTTCTGGCTTTGTTGTTGCGTTGCGCTTGTTGCCGTTCCGCAGAATGAACTGCCGGTAGCGGTAAAGCGGAAGCTCCCGCCACTGCCAAATCCACAGGCAGTGGTCAATCCGAAACGGATCCTGAAACCTTCTGTTGAGAAAAGCTGTGCTATCTCAGAAGAGGGAATGGTAAAAACAATGCTGTTTGTGCCAACTGCTACCCCGGCATCTGCCAAAGGTATATATGATCCGCTACCTGCAGGATATTCCAGCCGGTATGTGCCCGGTACATATGTTGTACCGGAAGCAGGCAGGAATGCTGTAACGGTAAGGCCATGCACCGCAGATGACCCTGTATTGATCGTTTCGATCTCATACGTGAGTACGTCGCAGAAGTCATGCGTAGTGCCAGCCGGTTCAGTGATGATGGAAGTCTGCAATGCGGGGTGAAGTGGGATCACCGATAACTTTATTTCCTTTTTGAACACTGCCGCGGCTACGTTAGCTGGATAACCCACGCCTGCGCAATCATACCAATAGGCAAGTTGCATACTGTCTTTTTCGCAACTTGTATACGTAGCGTTAATACGGTAATAGTTACTTGCCTGGTTCAGCGTGCCCAACTGGTAAATGCCAGCTCCCGTGGGAGAGAGTGTTGCGGTAACAAACCCGCCGGGACCGCTGAGGCGTTGTATGCTGGTGATGGTAACGCCGCTTCCGCTCGCTTTGCCCATCCACACGCGTGTAGCCTGTGCGATGGTCGGGTTGCTGACCTGTATCTCCCAGCTGATAGTGGCATCGTTAGAGGTCGGTGTTGTATTTGCTGTGCTGGCAATGATCTCCGGTGCGATCAGGAAAATGCTGTCTTTGCCGTTATACGAAGCAGGTGTAAAACCCGTGTTGAAACCCGGTGTAGTGACCTGGCTCATGTAAAAGAGCGCTTCCGAAGAAGCAGGCGCCTCACATCCCGGCTTGATGGTTACATTTAATGAAAGGCGATGTCCCTGATCACCAGTTGGAAGCGTTCCATTCTGAAAAAGACTGGCGACATTAAATACCAGCGGATTTGCAGAAGCACTGACCGGTGTTACCGGAACCGTGATCGATGTGCTGATGCCAACACCTATAGTGTAGTGATACGTAACTGTTGCAGACACATAATCGTAGTTCGAAGGAACGGTATAGCGCAGTTCATTATAAATGCTGACGGGTCTGTACTCGTTGACGAATGGCTTGCTGCCTGCTGTTGACCCACCGATAGATAGGAAATGATCCATTGATGTAACTACGTTACCATTGCCTATGGACGTATAGGTCTGATTGCCACCTGAACCAGTTTCGTATCCGACGATCGTAACATCTCCCTGCATATTATTACCGCAGGTATATTGATCTGCAGGCGAGGAGGGGTTTGGTATGTTGCTTAAATAAAAGCCATTTTTCGCTTCTACAGGGACATAGCGGGAACCTGGATTTCCGGTCATTTTGTAATACATATACACAACAACTGAATCTCCGTCCAGGTATTCTCCATAACCTGGCATCATCGGTGTAACGGCGTCAAGCGCGGCGATGCTGGCATCTACTTTCCGCGTGGTTCCGGTGCCCTGGATCGGCAAATTGTTTGCAACATAAAAAGGCGTTGACTGTCCCCATGCAAATATTTCAACACGGGCATACAGGTTTGAAAGATATGCCGAGCCGGTAGTAAATGTATCAATTGCATAAGCATATTGAAAGGCAGGGGAGGAAGTGCCGCCGATGACCGCACCATTGAATATGGCAACAACTGTATCACCCGGCATGGCAAGTTTTCGCCTGATTTTTGCCGGATCGGGAACACCAGGTTCCGGCAAACCGTTATTATCATTATCGGCAAAACCTGTGTTGGTGCGTTGTAAGGAGAAATCGGCAAATGACAAACCGCCTCTTACGTCACATGGCGGCGTCGGGCAGGCAAAACTGATGTTTGATATTGTGGTGAAAAGAGACTCTTCTGCTGCGCAACTGGCCGCATTTTTCAGAAAACTGCTCAACGTGACCGTATTGCCGCCGGCGGCAATACCACAATCGAGCACCATATTATTAAAGCTCAGAATGGCCTGCTGAAGCGCATTCAATGAAAAGCCGGGAGTTACGGTGTAAGTGATCTGTACCTGGTTGGTGCCGGTATTGTAACTGAACGCCGAACCTGTGGCGATAGTTGCTCCGCTTACTGGATGCTTCAGTTGGATATCCGCAGCGTTTCCGCTGAAATGGATTTTCGCAGGCAGTTGCAAAGTAAAACGGATAGAAGATGGATTTGCCCCGGTATTCGTATACAGGCCGGCTTGCGCAACGGGAAATCTGTATGTAAATGTATAAGGTTGGGCAGGCGCCATTGTTGCCGGTAACGATGCATCGGGGACCACCTCCGTTATGACCGGGGCCCGGAGGAGGGAAGATACAGCCTCGGTTCGGCCGCCGCATGGCGCTTCATAGTCGTAACGTAAAAGCGTGCCTGCGGCAACCAGCGGGCCATTGACAGCCACCCCAACCGGGCAGTTCTTCTCATTGTATCTGATGAATACCGTGTCGCCGGGATTGATCGCCGGGATATGGAACGTAAGGTTGCTATTCGATGAACCAAAGCAGGAAGCAGGGGTGTTGAAATTTGCGACCGATGTTGGTGCTAAAGAAGCCCAACTTCCATTTTGTCCGACTTTGAATTGAAATGCCGTAAAAGACGATTGCGATGAAGCAGGGGCTCCGGCATTAAAGAGTTGCAGTGCCGGCGGCTGAAGGGAAGAGGTAGAAAAAAGATTGAATGAGAGGTCATTCAGTTTAACGCTGCCTGCGTTCGTCAGTTTCAGCACCTGGGAATAGTCGGTACCCCGGCACTGAAGTGGCAGCAATTCCGGAATTAGTTTAAGCGCCGGTACATATGAGTTGTTGACCGTTGCGCCGGCTGTTGCCTTGCCGCTGACGTTGTTGGTCATGCATGGAACGCCGTCGCAACCAAACCAGGTAGCAAACCTGCTTTGCAGGTTGCAATTGCTGACCATGGTTACGTTCTCGATGAGGGTTATACTTTGACCCTGGGCCAATTCTCCGCCGATCAGGGTGAAGTTCGTAAGTGTATCGGATCCGAATGTCTGTTTGCTGGTCAAAAACGTCCAGCCGCCGCTTACTGAAATACCTTTGATGGAAAGGCCGCTTCCGCTGGTGTCTGTTAAATTGACCCTGGCAATAGATCCCAGGCCGTTGTTTGTAATGGTAATGGTCCGGGTATAATTGTCGCCAGCAGCTCCAAAGTAGCTGCTGTTAGTAATATTAGAGATTGTAAGTGAGGCGCTTCTGGTGTTAAAGCTGTTGCTGGTCACACTGGTCGCAGCAGTACAGGGAGAACTGAAAGAATAGCCAGCCTGGTTATTAATGGCGTTTCCGGCACTTAGTACGGCGCAATTTGCATAGGCTTCATAACTGATCTCGGTGAATCCCGGTGCTGCGGGAACAGATTGAATGGTAAGCGTTGCAGTATTTCCTGAAACAGCTGTTTCAGAAACCGATCCACTACCCGCGCTCAATGTGGCTGAGCCGGCAAAATAGGCATATCCTGCGGGAAGCGTGATCGTTAGCGTCCCCTGGGCGCACATCGCCGATCCTCCCACGATCCTCACCTTGAATACGGCATTGCCGTTGCACACATTAACGGGGGCAGTCGGTGCTCCGAAGTCCGGTTGAAGGGTCTGGGCTCTTGAAGGCGTAAGGTTTAAAAGCAGGCCCAATAGTAATATGGGCAGAATTCTTGTCATGGTTCGGGTAGATGTTGGATAAAAGGATCTGTGGAATAAGTGGTTACGTACCAGCATATTACCAGGATGCCTAAATACTACCAGCTTGCTTGTGGTGTTCAGATTCCGGAATGTCCGGCGGAGGGTTGTTTGCCGCAATGGCCCGGTGGAGCCTTACGTGAAGGGGCAGTGTAGTTTTGTTTCATGTTTTTCTGGATTTTGGATAATGAAATTCTGTTATAAAGAAACTCATTAGTAGAATATTAAACAACTGAAAAAGCCTGATTATTGTATGAATTGCCTCAAATAGGTCATAAACTACATGGAAATACTAATGTCTACGTAAATAAACCCCTAAAACAAAGCCTTTTTACTTCAATCAGGCCACAGATAAAATCGTATGTTTCCCAGCCTATTATACTCGACTATTGCAGATTTTACCGGAATAAAACCAATTTTCCGTTTAGGGTGAAACTGTTTACAGGCAAGGTTTTCGATATATGTTACGGGTATTTGTACTTAAGTAAAGTGCAGTGCGCAAGCCCTCTTGACAAACACCGTTGGATCTACTAATCGAGCTTATACGGGCACTAAATGAAAAATCCCGAGATCCTGATGGGGCTTTTACGATATCAAATCGTTCCAAATATCGTTTTCCACATATTTTTCACATGGAACACTCTATTTCTCTGAAACCTTTATCTGGCAAGGGTTCTGGCCTTATGCACTGAAAATGATAATGGTAATAACTTTTTATCCGGCTGTATTTTCAGCGTTTTAAAGAATAATCGTCTGAAAAGGAAGGGCGAGGGATTATACTCATTTACGGGAAACGCAGGCTGCTTGATATATGCGGAATGTCAGATTGCGTCATTAGTCGTTTGCATGAATACTGCATGGCGACAGGCGTAAGATGAGATGCGGGTAAATCGCTCTGCTTATCTTTTTGAGCGATACGAATGATAATTCTTTAGCGTCTTAAAACGACGCGGATGCCAGGGAGCGGGTTTTTAGACGAATGTGCAGTAGGCGGTCGACAGAACATGTTACAAGATCACGCCCGGCAGTTTTATGTATTCTTGGGTTCAACGGCGTCGCCGTTAATTCTTCTAGCGAAAGTTCGATAATCGAATGGGTGCGGGTGAGGCTCAGAGATTTAATCTTTGGGCTACGCCAGGTTGGCGATAACAATTGGTAAGAAGTTGGGAAGCTGAACGGTTTTTCAGAGATTTAGCACAATTGAAAGTAACTTGACTATCCGATGGCCGAGCCTGGTTTGGAAATTGGCCAGGCTGCCGATTAATACTAAGGCGCTGCTTATTTCAAATGCAGGTGTTGTCCATGGTTGGACACGAGGCGTATTGAAACGCTATAAAGTTCATTGTCCCTACAAAGTTTATTTAAAGCTAAATTTTAATTGAAAAATTTTATCGTATAATAAAATGTTTATTATAAATGAGTAATAAAACTTATCTCAACTAAATAAAAAGATGAAATTTCTAACAGCTTGCATATTTTTTCAACTCTTTGTACAAACTAACCTTGAAGGCCAACACGCGATCCCGGAGCGGTTTCAGCTTTTGCCAGTTGGAGCAGTCAAGCCGCTGGGTTGGCTAAGAGAGCAATTGGATCGTGACCTTGACGGATTTACCGGACATCTTGATAGCCTCGTACCGGATCTGATCCTGAAGGACGAAATCTATGGCAAAGATCGTCTCACCAGAAAAGTCAAGTCAAAGGAGTTAGGCGCAGTGGGCGAAGCCGGAGACTGGCAGGTTCAGCTCTTGTGGTGGAATAGTGAAACCCAGAGTAACTGGTGGGATGGTTACATACGGTCTTCCATCCTTACTGGAAATCGCCAACATCTTGAGCGGGTGAAAAAATACATCAGCAGGATTCTGGCCACGCAGGATAAAGATGGGTACCTGGGGATCTATGACCGGGAGATGCGTTACAGGTTCGACTACGAAAACGGTGAACTTTGGTCGAAGGCTACATTGTTGCGCGGATTGCTGGCCTGGTACGAGTATTCAAAGGACAAGGCAGTGCTGCTGGCAGTGGAACGGGCTGTCCGGAATGTTATGGATAATTACCCGGTCAATAATTCGCACCCATTCTTTTCTACCAAGCCCGATGTTGGCGGACTTTCCCACGGCCTTGCATTTACGGATGTGCTTGAATCTCTTTACCGCGTGAACGGTAATAAAGCCTTGCTGGAATACGCGGCTTTCTGTTATACTGACTTTTCCAGTCAAACCTTGAATGAGGACGCCCAGCTTTCTAAACTACTTGACACTCAGCTTCCCTTGAAGGGGCACGGCGTTCATACGTATGAGCATTTACGCTCTTTAGCAGCGGCGTACCAGTCAACCGGGCAGCCCGATATGAAGCGGGCGCTGGATGGCTTTATCAGTAAAATAAAGCGGACAACAACACCAACGGGTGGTGCAGTGGGTGACGAATGGATCGGCGGCAGGCCGGCAAATTCAACCGACCGGGGATACGAATATTGCTCGCTGCATGAGCTAATGCATAGTTACCTGGAGCTGTTCCTGAAATCCGGCGATCTGACTTTTGCTGAAAAAGCCGAGCATCTGTTTTTGAATGCCGCACAGGGTGCGCGTCACCCTGAGGAAAGTTGCATTGCCTATCTGAAAACAGACAATTCTTTTTACATGACGGGAGGTCTGAACGGCGATACATCCGTCAAGACTCAAACCCGCTACAAGTATTCACCTGCCCATCAGGACGCCGCCGTATGTTGTGTTCCGAATGCGGGCAGGATCACGCCATATTTTATACAATATATGTGGTTGAAAGATGGAGAAAACCTTGTAGCAAATCTCCTTGGACCGGTCGAACTCAGTACTACCATCAAGGGTAAAAGCATTAAAGTGCGTGAAGAGGCTGCCTTCACTTCGAGGCAGGAGGTAAAAATCACGGTATGGGGAGCTGGCGCCAACTTCTCGATCAGGATCCGGAAGCCATCCTGGGCAAAGAAGTATACCTCCAGCCTTCCGGTAACGGAAAAAGATGGCTACCTGGTCATTTCCAGGCAATGGAACGGTGAGCAGGTGCTGGTACTCAGCTTTGAGGCAGGAGTTGATACCCATAAGGACATTAATGGCGAGTATTACTTCAGCTACGGCCCCTTTGTGCTGGCTCGTCCCATTCCGGCAATTTCCGAGATCAGCCGCTCGTTTCCCATTCCAGGATTTTCAGATCTGAAATACCGTCCGGAAAATCTGGTGGTCTACCAATACATTTTGGGCGAATCACCCGTCTCTGCAGGCAGAAATCTCCGGTTTACGCTGAACGCTACCAATCCGGCTACCGGCCGGAAGGAGGCGATCAGCCTGGAGCCCGTTGGAAAGACGATCCTTCGGCAGGTAACTTTCAGGCCGGATTGAGTTTTCGGCAGGCGAATGAGCGCCTGGCAGACAATTTTTCCGCCCGGGTCCTTGCTTAAATTCCATAACCGTTGGTGTTCTATTAACGTTTCGCGTATTTTTGCGGATGCCCCTTTTCATCGCATCGCTTAACTCCGGATCCAATGGTAACTGTTATTACATCGGTAATGAGCAGGAGGCCGTTCTGGTGGATGCGGGAATTTCCTGCCGTGAAATTGAGAAAAGGATGAAGCGGCTTGAGCTAGGACTTGAAAAAGTAAAGGCGATTTTTATTTCCCATGAACATGGTGATCATATCACGGGGGTAGTGGGCCTTTCGAGGAAGTATCAGTTGCCCGTTTACATTACACCGGCTACACTAACCAGCAGCAGGCTTCCGCTGGATTCATCATTTGTCCGTTCATTCCTGCACGAACAGTCTGTCAGGATAGGAGAGTTGCTGATCACTCCATTCCGAAAAGCACATGATGCCGCAGATCCGCACAGTTTTATTGTAAGTAGTAAGGAAGTTCATGTCGGTGTTCTTACCGATATAGGAGTGTGCTGCGTTGAAGTGAAAAAGTATTTTTCAAAGTGTCAGGCTGTATTTCTTGAAAGTAACTATTGCGAAACAATGCTCGAAACAGGCCGCTATCCATATCATTTAAAAAGAAGGATAAGGGGAGGGAATGGTCATCTGTCAAATACAGAGGCACTCGATCTTTTTGTTCGTTACAAAAGTGATCAACTCACACATCTAATTCTTTCGCATCTCTCCAATAATAATAATGATGCTGATCTGGTGAATCGTATGTTCACAGAAAATGCTGGTACCACAAATATTGTGGTCGCATCCAGGTATCAGGAGTCCGCAGTGTATACAATTGATACTGCAAATATTTCTCCTCTTATTGCATCGCCCGTTTATTTGCATCAGCAATTCAGGCCAACACAACTCTCTCTGTTCTGATCACCGATCTTTTGTTGAATGATCTTGCAGGATAAGTTAAATGCATGACCCCGCTTTATAAACGTCGTTTGTACACTTAATTAATATCCATTTTCCTGATCTATTGCGGGCATAATTAAACATTTCATGCATGCATAAATCGGAAAATTACGACGTAGGTTTTCTTATTAAAATATACTTCATATATAAACATACTTGACATAAAG